>NZ_JBFSUV010000002.1:0-160087 GCF_041467515.1 Vibrio sp. 10N.247.311.12 | reverse complement strand
TGTCGCTGCGGCCATTGCTCGTGCTAAAGCCAAGAAAGCTCAACAAGCTGAATCTACTTCCGACGCTCCAGCTGAAAGCTCAGGCGATACGAAGAAAGACGCCGTTGCTGCTGCGATTGCTCGCGCTAAAGCGAAGAAAGCACAGCAAGCGGAATCTGCTTCGGATGCTCCTGTTGAAAGCTCTGGCGATGCTAAGAAAGATGCTGTCGCTGCGGCCATTGCTCGTGCTAAAGCCAAGAAAGCTCAACAAGCTGAATCTGCTGCTGAAGCTCCTGCTGAAAAATCCGGCGATGCCAAGAAAGATGCTGTTACTGCCGCTATCGCTCGTGCTAAAGCCAAAAAAGCCCAGCAAGCGAAGCAAGCAGAAACATCTGAACCAGTGGTTGAAGTTGAAACCGAGACTCAATCGGAGCAAGTCGACCCTAAGAAAGCTGCTGTTGCTGCGGCCATCGCTCGCGCTAAGGCTAAGAAAGCACAGCAAGCGACACAAGAAACAACCGAAGCTCCTGAACCTGCAGTTGAAACTGAAGCTGGAAGTTCTGGCGATGCTAAGAAAGACGCCGTTGCTGCCGCTATAGCCCGTGCTAAAGCAAAAAAAGCACAGCAAGCTAAGCAAGCAGAAACATCTGAACCAGTAGTTGAAGTAGAAACTGATACTCAATCTGAACAGGTCGATCCGAAGAAAGCTGCTGTTGCTGCAGCTATCGCTCGTGCTAAAGCGAAAAAAGCCCAGCAAGAGCTAGATAAAAAGAACAATGAGGAGAAAGAGTAGTGGCCTTCTTTATCGCCAGCTCACCGCACGCGCATAGCCGTAGAAGCACCCCAGATCTAATGAAATGGGTGGCTATTTGTGCATTGCCAGGTCTACTAGCTCAAACCTACTTCTTTGGATGGGGTACCCTCATCCAGTTAGTATTTGCTATTGCACTTGCTGTTACCTTTGAAGCAGCCGTCATGCTATTGAGAAAACGCCCGCCAGTAATGGCACTGCGTGATTACAGTGCTGTTGTAACCGCTTGGCTACTGAGTGTCGCGATTCCCCCACACTCTCCGTGGTGGATCCTCGTCATTGGTATGTTCTTCGCTATTATTATCGCGAAACACTTATACGGCGGCCTAGGGCAGAACCCATTTAACCCTGCGATGGTCGCTTACGTTGTTTTGCTGATTTCATTCCCAGTTCAAATGACCAGTTGGAATGCTCCCGCGAGCCTGACAGCAGAAGCAACAAGCTTTATTGACTCATTCTTGATGATCTTTACTGGCTTCAATAATGAAGGATTATCTCTACAACAAGCTCGTTTAGGGATTGATGGCACCACAATGGCGACGCCACTCGATGCCTTCAAAACCGCATTAACGGCAGGCAACACCGCTTCTGAAGCTCTGTCTCAACCTCAATTTAGCTGGTTAGCTGGCGTGGGTTGGGAGTGGGTAAACCTTGCTTACCTTATTGGTGGCTTGGTGCTTATCAAGCAACGCGTGATTCAATGGCATATCCCAGTCGCGTTTCTGGGCAGCTTGACCCTATTTAGCTTAGTGTTCTTGATGTTCACTCCTGGCGAAACCGCATCACCGACCATTCATCTATTGTCTGGTGCGACTATGCTAGGCGCATTTTTCATTGCGACCGACCCAGTTTCAGCATCCACGACAGTCAAAGGTCGCTTGGTGTTTGGTGCTCTGATCGGCGGTTTGGTATTTATCATCCGCAGTTGGGGTGGTTTCCCTGATGGCGTGGCGTTTGCTGTATTGTTAGCCAACATGTGTGTTCCACTGATTGACTACTACACCAAACCTCGTACATACGGCCACTAAGGGAGCGGATATCATGCTAAATGCAATTAAGAAAAACGGCCTTGTACTCGCGATCTTTGCGTGTGCTTCGACGGGTTTGGTCGCGGTAACTCACTACCTGACCAAAGATCAGATCAAACAACAAGAACAGGCTCAGTTACTGTCTGTTCTTAATCAAGTGATCCCGCACGATCTGCACGACAACGAGCTGTTTTCGTCTTGTACTTTGGTTCAAGCAGAAGAGCTTGGTACTGAGCAAGCGATGCCGGCTTACATTGCTAAAATCAATGGTGAGCCGAGTGCGATTGCGATCGAAGCGATTGCCCCAGACGGCTACAACGGCGCGATTAAAGTGATTGTTGGAATGAAGATCGACGGTACTATTTTAGGTACTCGCGTGCTTTCTCACCAAGAAACTCCAGGTTTGGGTGATAAGATTGATTTGCGTGTAAGTGATTGGATACTTTCGTTTGCAGGCAAACAAGTAACAGATTCTAATCTTGACCGTTGGAAGGTTCGTAAAGACGGTGGTGACTTTGACCAGTTTACTGGCGCAACCATCACACCAAGAGCGGTCGTGAAGTCAGTCAAACAAGCGGTTCAATACGTTAACCAAAACAACCAAGCATTGCTTGCTCAACCTCTAAATTGTGGTGGTGAATAATGAGTGACCATAAAACACTGATCAAAAATGGCATGTGGGCCAATAACCCTGCCCTAGTACAACTTCTTGGGTTATGTCCGCTGCTGGCTGTATCGTCAACAGTCACTAACGCACTTGGGCTCGGTATTGCTACCTTGCTTGTACTGGTCGGCTCAAACGTTTCTGTTTCTTTGGTTCGTAACCACGTACCAAAAGAAGTGCGTATCCCAGTATTCGTAATGATCATTGCATCACTAGTAACGTGTGTTCAATTGCTGATGAATGCATACGCCTATGGGCTTTACCTATCTTTGGGTATCTTCATCCCGCTGATCGTAACCAACTGCATCATCATTGGTCGTGCGGAAGCCTTCGCTTCAAAGAATGAAGTGCTGCCAGCGGCTCAAGATGGTTTTTGGATGGGTCTAGGCATGACATCAGTATTGGTCGTGTTAGGTGCGATGCGTGAGATTATTGGTAACGGTACCCTATTTGATGGCGCAGACCTGCTGCTTGGTGACTGGGCTTCTGTGTTACGAATCCAGATATTCCAATTTGATAACAGCTTCTTGTTAGCCCTGCTTCCACCGGGTGCCTTCATTGGTGTTGGTTTCTTAATTGCTTTGAAAAACATCATCGATAACCAAGCAAAATCTAGACAACCAAAACAAGAAAAACCAGTCATTGAACGCGCTCGCGTTACCAATGCTTAATAAGCTAAATTAGCTTAAACCGCGCTGAGTTAGCTCAACCACTCAGCGGGGAAAATCAGATCTAAACAGTACATATAATAATGACGCTCATAAGAGCGCGTAACCGATGATAAAGCAGAAGCAATCCAAGCTTCATGCCCTAACTATTTGAAAGTAATGTCGCTATGAACAATGTAAAACGAGTAGAAATACTTGAGCGTTTAAGAGAAAACAATCCAAAGCCAGAGACTGAGCTTAACTGGAACAGCCCATTCGAGTTGCTGATCGCCGTACTTTTATCAGCACAAGCAACCGATGTTAGTGTGAACAAGGCGACGGATAAGCTGTACCCTGTAGCCAACACGCCACAAGCAATTTTCGACCTAGGTGTTGATGGCTTAAAAGAGTACATCAAGACCATCGGTCTATTTAATTCAAAAGCAGAAAACACCATCAAAACGTGTCGTATGCTGCTTGACTTACATAATGGTGAAGTACCGGAAGATCGCGTTGCATTAGAAGCCCTTCCAGGTGTTGGTCGCAAAACAGCAAACGTAGTGTTAAATACCGCATTCGGTTGGCCAACGATTGCCGTTGATACTCACATCTATCGTGTATCAAACCGCACTAAGCTAGCGATGGGTAAAACCGTCGACGATGTCGAAGCAAAACTACTTAAAGTTATCCCAAAAGAATTCAAACTGGATGTCCACCATTGGCTCATTCTTCATGGACGTTACACCTGTGTCGCACGTAAACCACGCTGTGGCAGCTGTATCATTGAAGACCTCTGTGAGTTCAAAGAAAAGAGCGAAGATTAGTCTTTCCGTTCACAACGATTAATCAATACGGCAGCGCTTAAAGCGCTGCTTTTTTGTTGCCACTCTCTAGAAGCCGCCTCTACATCAGTTTTCATTTCTAATTCTGCGTTCCCAAGATAACAGGCATAAAAATCCCGCCTTTATGGCGGGATTCAATTATTTAGCTAAGAAGTCTGTCTTAGATAAACTTCACTTTAGTCACTTCTTTGATAGCAGATAGAACAAATGTTGGTACTGCTGCAATGAAGATTAACGATATTAAGTGATTAAACTCTAGTGCTTCTGTGCTGAATACCAGCTGACCGAAGCTTGTGTAAACAACGCTTAAAGACAAGATAGCCGATACTGCCACCGCACCAAGTAGGTAGTGGTTAGTGAACGGATTCTTACGATAAATCGTTGTAAACGTACGTGCATCGAACAAGCTCCAAAGTTGAGCAAAGATCAGTGTTAAAAACGCAACGGTTTGTGCGTATTGAGCACTGTAACCACCGTCGAGTGCGTAAGAGAATGTCACAAAGCTTAGACCACCTAATGCGAGACCACGAGTTAGGATACGAGCGCCTAGACCATTAGAGAAGAAGCCTTGGTCACGTTTGCCTGGCTTACGCTCCATGAGATCTTTCTCTTCTGGTTCAACACCAAGTGCGAGTGCTGGTAGACCATCAGAAACGAGGTTAACCCATAAAATCATTAGTGGAGTTAGCGGAAGTACTACATCTGGTCCCATGAGTAGGAATGCAAATAGGATTACCGAAACCTCACCCACGTTCGCTGTAAGTGCTTGGCGGATAAACTTACGTAGGTTATCGAAAATTTGACGACCCTGACGTACCGCCTTCACGATAGTACTAAAGTTGTCATCCAACAGGATAAGGTCACCTGAGTCTTTCGCAACAGACGTACCTGTAATACCCATCGCAACACCAATGTCTGCACGACGCAGTGCTGGCGCATCGTTCACGCCGTCACCGGTCATAGAGGCAACTTCGTTGTTCTCTTGCTGCGCTTTTACGATACGCAGCTTGTGCTCTGGAGTAACACGTGCAAATACTGCAACCTGAGAACAGATAGACAAAAGCTTCTCGTCATCCATTTGGTCAAGCTCAGCACCCGTTACCACTAGATCGTCTTCGCTACGGATGATTCCGATTTCACGAGCAATCGCTGCTGCCGTGACTGCGTGGTCACCGGTAATCATTACCGTACGAACACCAGCGCTATAACAGCTATTTACTGCATCACGCACTTCTGGACGTGGTGGATCCATGATGCCATAGATACCCAGGATGCTGACGTCTTTTTCAAGCTCAGGGAAATCTAACTCAAGCTCTTCTTCTTTTAATTCACGGAAACCAACGGCAAGTGTACGCAGAGCATCACCACCAAAGGTTTGGATTGCCGCTTCAAAGTCTAAATGAAGTTCTTGAGACGGTGCGGTATCGAGAGCCAAGTTGCCTGAAACTTCACAGCCAACCGTTGGTACGAAACCACCGTCAACCATGAAGCTGGTTGATTTACCAAGAACAACATCTGGCGCGCCTTTCAATGCTAGGAAGTGCTTACCTTGTGGGTCACGAACGATAACAGAAGCCATCTTACGACCAGAATCGAACGGGAACTTCTTAACAATTGAGTAGCCACCCGTTGATAGCATTTCATCTTGTTTAAGACCTGCTTTTGCAGCTGCAACAATTAGTGCACCTTCTGTCGGGTTGCCACGAACCGTCCATTTACCATCAGCATTTACATATTCAGCATCGTTACAAAGCGTTGCAACAACAAGACCTTTCATCATAGCAGGGCTGTTTGTCGCTTCGACATTGTGACCTTTGGTAATGAATTCACCCTTAGGATCAAAACCTTTACCTGACACATCCCAGTAACGACCAGACACATCGTACGCTTTCATCACCTGCATTTGGTTTTGTGTTAGCGTACCGGTTTTATCTGAACAGATAACGGTTGTAGAACCAAGCGTTTCGATTGCTGCTAGCTGTTTAGCCAAAGCATTATTTTTAACCATCTTAGTCGAGCCCATCGTTAATACGATAGTAACCACCGTTGGTAAACCTTCAGGAATAGCGGCAACCGATAAAGAGATACCTGTTGTTAGGATTTCTAACCATGGCATACCGTGGTAAACACCGATAGCACAAACAATAGCAACAACCACAAGAGCAACAACCAATAATGCGAGTGCGATGGTGTCCATACGCTCTTGCATTGGTGTTTTCGTCTCTTCCGTTTGGTTCATCATATCAGCGATGTGACCAACTTCAGTTTGCATACCTGTGCTTGTTACAACAGCAAGGCCTGTACCTGTAGTCACGATTGTTGTCATGAAGCCCATGTTCTTCTGATCGCCAAGACCAAGAGTCTCATCTTCAAGGCGTTCAGACTGCTTGTTCACTGGCTCAGATTCACCGGTAAGTGCAGCCTCATCTACCGTCAGACGGTTTGACTCAAGAATACGAACATCAGCAGGCAGAATATCGCCAGTATTAATTTTGATGATGTCACCAGGAACGAGGGTTTTAGCTGGAACACTGATCCATTTACCATCGCGCATCACTTCGGCTTCTGGAGCTGCCATTTCTTTTAGCGCTTCCATCCCTTTCTGAGCTTTAAATTCTTGCCAGAACGCGATACCAGTATTGATAAGGATAATCACTGCAATAGCAATAGCATCAATCGCGTGGCCAGTAGACCAAGAAACGATTGCACCAACAGCTAGAATAAAAATCAGTGGGTTTTTATATTGATGAATATACAGTTCCCACGCAGAAGCTGACTCTTGTGCAGTCAGTTCGTTAGTGCCGTGCTTCTCTAAGCGTGCATCCGCTTCAGAAGTTGATAAACCTGTCGTTTGATCTGCGTTCAGTTCGTTTAAAACATCTGAACTTTGTTGTGTAAACCATTTACTCGTCATTTGAGTACTCCACATCAATGCCTCACGCTGAGGCTAATGTAATAAAATAATACTTATTCTTATGTGATAGAAAAATCGCACAAATCAAAAGTGAATATTTAGTCGATTTGGTGCGCTTGAAAAACTATATAGTAAGGATTGTCTATTTAGCAAAGATCGCAAAAGATACACTTGATACACACTTGACAACTACTTTGAAAACACAACCACATCAAACATCAAACATAAAACAAACAATACAAGCCCAAACTATTGTTTAAAAAAGATAAGCACAAAAAATAGACACCCTTTGCACTTTCGTAAAAACCATTGGTTATCGGCGTATTTTATCGAAAATTCCTTAATAACGAAGTAAAACATCGGAATAACCTTTCTATAAACAGGGATATGTTGGCGTAATCATAAATTGATAAAATGGAAAGTTAGATGCCAATTGTAAAAACGAAAGGAAATCAGCAACAAGATGGAGATATAAGTCACAATTCAACAACCAAGGCCATTCTTGGCCATTACAAAAAAGACCAACACTCAAACTTACTATTTATGCAAAACTGCGAATTAAGCGCTAGTGACTGACAAATTAATAAGGCCGTCGCTCTTTAATTTCTTGTAATACAAATAAGAAAAAAGGCAGAGGGGGAGAGTAAGATAGATGATGAGAATAAGAAAATATGACCAAGCTCATCATCTCTTTGGTGTTGCTTATGAGCTTGCTCATATATAGTGCTATAAAAGAAACAACCAATAACAAGCTAGGAGCAAATCATGTCAAACGGTCGTATTTTACACACCATGCTACGCGTGGGTGATCTAGACAAGTCTATCGAGTTCTACACCAATGTAATGGGCATGCAGCTATTACGTAAGAACGAAAACAAAGAGTACGAATACACACTGGCTTTCGTTGGCTTTGGCGACGAATCTCAAGGCGCAGTGATTGAGCTGACTTACAACTGGGGCACCACGGAATACGATCTTGGCTCTGCTTTTGGTCACGTTGCTATCGGTGTTGATGACATCTACATAACGTGTGATGCGATTAAAGCAGCTGGCGGCAACGTAACGCGAGAAGCGGGTCCGGTTAAAGGCGGCTCTACACACATTGCGTTCGTTAAAGATCCTGATGGCTACATGATTGAGCTGATTCAGAACAAACAAGCAAGCGCAGGTCTAGAAGGTTAATTCCTTAACCTCTTTGAGAAGTTGAGTTTGAACGCCTGATGAAATGAAAAAAGAAGTGAGCACTATGCTCGCTTCTTTTTTATCACTCTCACCATAATCGATATTCTTTACCAATTATTCTTAACAATCTCATTGATGAAACTTTACATGATAATGATTATCATTTAAATTAACCACCTATTGATTAGTGAGGTAATACAATGATTAGCGAATGGGAAAAACACACGTTACTTGCCGATACTGCATTGCAGCTCGACGATCCTGTACGAAGTATTCTTCATTATCAGCAGGCTTTGAACTTAAGTGAAGAAATTACAGAACGCACCGATATTCAAGCCGATGAACGCTTACTGATCTCGGTGATTTCTTGCCACAATCTTGCTCAATTCTGGCGTTGGGCTGGCGACACTGAATACGAGCTCAAGTATCTTCAACTGGCTTCTGAAAAGGTACTCACACTGATCCCTCAGTGCCCTAATACTCAATGTTCAAGCTTTATCGATTCTATTGGTTGCTGTAAGAAAGCGCTGATCGATTTCATGAAACGCCACCCAAACCCTAAAATTGCCTCTATGGTGGAAAAGATCGATACCGCGACCAACTGTGAAATGATCGCCCGCTTCCGCTTGAATTAAACAAGTTCCGTTAAAACAACGACTCCAAATTTAAAACATAAAAAAGCCCGTCATCAAGACGGGCTTTGTCATTTCAAAACAAGCTGTTGTTTAGCTTAAACCTGTGTGCGACCTAAAGAGATCACAACACGTCGGTTCTTATCTTTACCAATTGGCGAGTTATTGTCCGCAATCGGACGACGCTTGCCATAGCCTTGCACTTGGATACGATCTTCTGGCAGGCCTAGAGATTTGAAGTACTCTCTTAACGATTCTGCTCTGCGCTCTGAAAGGTTTTGGCTAATCCCTTTGCTGTCGACAGAGTCGGTGTACGTTGCCACCAGCACAAGGTCGATGTCTTGGTTATAGCGAACGTAATCGGCAATCTGGCTCAGCCTTTTGCGCGACGACTTGTTCAGCTGGTCGCTGTTGCGGTCGTAATGCAAAATAGTGAAAGAGATATCTTCAAAGCTGTAAGGCAGCAGGTTAGCAACACAGTCACTGAACACATTGTATTTTTCTTGGAACAACACCGACGACAACGACACTTCGATACGTTGATCTCGGCTCTGCCACTCTTGGTAGCTGAATGTCGGATAACGCCCTTTCTCCAACTCACTCAAGATGCCCCAAGCTGTTTGACCGCCGACATAGCCGTCAAATTGCTGGAAGAACTTAATGGTTGTCATACGATCAGCACTTTCACCCGGACGCCAAGGTGGCGGCATAGAGATCAAGCTTACATTGCGCGTCGCACCCATTGGACGGCGCATTTTAAGCTCAAAGTCCAAAATGATTTTTTTACTCGCGCGAGATGAGAACTCAGCATCACCAAAGTTTGGAATTGGGTGGACCAAGCGACATTCAAGTGGCGTGTTGGCTACCATCTCCCATGTCGACTGTTGAGGAGATGCTCCGTAACGCTTTTCTTGTGCCATGACCGATGACGACACAAGTAGCGAAAATAGCATTGAACCTGTTATGAGTTGTTTCTTCATAAAGTGGAGTATCTCTTAAGCAATTCGTTTAACAATGCAGCCAATTGCCGCATTTTTCTCTCACGTTTAAATATGCAATTATCAAGCCGTAATGGGTTGGGTAATTTAAGATTTATTGCCCTTCCCTAGTTTTTATCACTGCTATTATCTGCAATAATGCAGCCTTAATCACACTTATTTGGGCTAACATGACTGTAGAAAACGAAGCTCTGACCCTAAAAAAACGCTTTCGCGGCTATTTTCCAGTGGTCATCGACGTGGAAACCGCAGGGTTTAACGCTGAAACCGATGCATTATTAGAAATCTGTGCCATTACATTAAAAATGGATGAGAACGGAGATCTGCACCCTGCATCAACGCTTCATTTTCACATTGAGCCTTTTGAAGGCGCAAATATAGAGCAGGCAGCATTAGACTTTAACGGAATTAAAGACCCATTTAGCCCATTACGTGGTGCTGTGTCGGAACAAGAAGCCCTTAAAGAAATCTACAAGCTAGTGAGAAAAGAACAAAAAGCTTCAGATTGCAGTCGCGCAATCATGGTTGCTCACAACGCTACATTCGATTTGAACTTCGTTAATGCGGCAAGTGAGCGCTGTAAGCTTAAACGCGTCCCTTTCCATCCATTTGCTACTTTTGACACTGCAGCTCTTAGTGGTCTTGCCTACGGTCAAACCGTTTTGGCTAAAGCTTGCCGCACTGCAGGGATGGAATTTGACAACAAAGAAGCACACTCTGCTTTGTATGATACGCAAAAAACCACAGAGTTATTTTGCGGCATTGTAAACAAATGGAAAGCCCTTGGTGGTTGGCCTCTTGTTGACGAAGAATAAAAAATAGAGTCGGTAAACGTTTTTTCGTATTGCCTTCATAAAAAACACAACATCCCGAGAATAATATGAATCCTGTTGTAATTTCAGTTTGCATCATGCTTGTTTTAGCTTTGATGCGCGTAAACGTAGTCGTTGCTCTGACGTTCAGTGCAATTATCGGTGGCGTAGCCTCTGGTATGAGCTTGAACGACGCAGTCTCGGCTTTCGAAAGTGGATTAGGCGGCGGTGCAACGATTGCACTTAGCTACGCTATGCTTGGTACATTCGCTGTTGCTATCTCACGTTCTGGTATCACAGATCTCCTTGCTCAAAGTGTTATCAAACGCATTCACGGCAAAGAGAACAGTGCGGCATCGACTGGTCTTAAATACGGCATGCTTGCGTCGTTGATCTTAGTGACCATGTCTTCGCAAAACGTGATTCCAGTACATATCGCCTTCATCCCAATCTTAATCCCACCTCTACTAGGCGTATTCGCAAAAATGAACCTAGACCGCCGTCTAGTTGCGTGTGTACTTACTTTTGGTCTGATTACACCTTACATGGTGCTACCGATTGGTTTTGGTGGCATCTTCCTAAACAACATTCTGCTTAAAAACCTTCACGACAATGGTCTTGAAAACGTAGTAGCAAGCCAAGTGCCAATGGCGATGTTGTTACCCGCTGCGGGCATGATCTTCGGTCTTCTTACTGCAGTATTCTTTACTTACCGTAAGCCTCGCCAATACAAAGAAACCTCTCACACTGTTGTTTCAACAGAAGTGAAAGAGATCAACAAGAAGCACATCCTAGTAGCAGCAGCTGGTATCGTAGCAGCGCTAACAGTTCAACTATCGACTGGCTCTATGATCATCGGTGCTCTAGCGGGTTTCATGGTATTTACCTTCGGTGGCGTTATTGCTTGGAAAGAGACACAAGATGTCTTCACCAAGGGCGTTCACATGATGGCAATGATCGGTTTCATCATGATTGCAGCAGCAGGTTTCGCGGCAGTTATGAAGCAAACAGGTGGCGTTGAATCTCTGGTTGAAGCACTTTCAACAAGCATCGGCGACAACAAGCCTCTAGCAGCACTACTTATGCTAATTGTTGGTCTATTGGTTACTATGGGCATTGGTTCTTCGTTCTCTACGATTCCAATCCTTGCAACTATCTACGTTCCACTAGCAGCAGCATTTGGCTTCTCGCCTATGGCAACAATCGCTCTAGTAGGTACAGCTGCAGCACTTGGTGATGCGGGCTCTCCGGCTTCTGACTCAACATTAGGTCCAACGTCTGGTCTAAATGCTGATGGTCAACACGAGCACGTATGGGAAACCGTAGTTCCAACATTCCTGCACTACAACATCCCACTGATCGTATTCGGTTGGATTGCAGCCATGGTTCTGTAATTAGGTTTGTAGTTAAAGAGCCCTACACTCACTTTTATAAAGACCGCCTCGTGCGGTCTTTTTTGTCTCTGAGATTCATTCTACTCTTCCTTCCGCTCACTCTCATTGAACTAGCGACACCAAACAAAAAAGGCTTACTCTGATGAGTAAGCCTTAGAAATCATTGCGAATACAGATGACTCTCGCTGAATTACGCAGCGGGAGCATTACTCACTAAAATTTCGCGAATAGACTTAAGCGTCGCTTCCGTTGAATGATAATCCAATTCAACTTCACTAAAGATGCCGTTCACTTCAAGCATTAAGGTCGGGTAAGAAAATACACCCATCGCTTCTTTAAAGCCTAGCTGGTCATCTAACTCACTTTCCAATAACTTGCTAGAAAGGTCATTTTCAAACTGTTGAACATTCATACCTAGCTCTTCAGCCAACTGCAAATGTGTGTCTTGGCTATGTGGCAAGATCGCACGAAGGTAGTAAGCATGTTGAATCGCTTCAAGCATCGCTTCGTAGTGGTCTTGAAAACCTGCAGCAATCACGGCACGGCACGCAGGGTAAGTACTGCGAACAGGTTGGCACTTTGTCCAAAAATCATGGTTAAACTCAGTACCCAACTTAGCTTCGATCTGCTTCCAAATCGCTTGCAGCTTGCCTTTCATCTCTTCTGACATTGGCTCATCAGAATCCGGGGCCAAACCACCCACTACATAGTTAAACTCAATGCTCGCAGGCAATTGTTGTTTCAATAACTCAAGTGTTGGCTTGTAACCCCAACACCAGCTGCACATTGGATCATGCACATAATGAAGTTTTACGTTCATTGTTCATTCCTTATCGAGTCAATGATTCGATCAATTCAAACAAAAAAGGAGCCTGATTAAGGCCCCTCATTTTAACTATTCAGCGCAAAGGCTAGAACTTATTCAGCGTCATCGCCAGCAACTTTAGCCGCTGCTTCTTTGATGATTGGCTGAAGTTCGCCTTTTTGGAACATCTCAAGAATGATGTCACAACCACCGATTAGCTCACCTTCAACCCAAAGTTGTGGGAAAGTTGGCCACTGTGCGTAAGCAGGAAGCTCTGCACGGATATCAGGGTTTTGTAGGATATCTACGTAAGCAAATTTTTCGCCACATGCCATTAGAGCTTGAGACGCTTGAGAAGAGAAACCACAGCTAGGTAGCTTAGGAGAACCTTTCATGTACAGTAGAATAGTGTTTTCTTCAATTTGCTGTTTGATTTTATCGATAGTTTCCATTGCTTCCTCGTTAATGGATTACGGCTTTTATTGCCTTTATTCTACCCCAAACTAAAAGAATAAAAACCATATAAAAAAAGCGGTTAACAAGCTAAGCTAACAATTCACACAAAAGTAATGAAATAAGCTTTTAATAAAGTAAAAACTTGCTAAACTATATCGCAAGTCAGCAAATTGACCATGGTTGGCAGTATAGCGAGCCATGAATAATAATATCACTGGAAGCAATCGAAAGAGTTAACTCTTTCATATCAATGGAGAATTGAGCAATGGCATTTGAACTACCGGCTCTTCCTTACGCGAAAGACGCGCTAGAACCACACATCTCAGCAGAAACGCTAGATTTCCACCACGGTAAGCACCACAACACTTACGTTGTTAAGCTAAACGGCCTTATCCCAGGTACTGAGTTTGAAGGCAAAACACTAGAAGAGATCGTTAAGACTTCTACTGGTGGTGTTTTCAATAACGCTGCTCAAATCTGGAACCACACGTTCTACTGGCACTGTCTTGCTCCTAAAGCGGGCGGCGAACCAACTGGCGCTGTTGCAGAAGCTATCAACGCTGCATTCGGTTCTTTCGAAGAATTCAAAGCGAAATTCACTGATTCAGCAATCAACAACTTCGGTTCTTCTTGGACTTGGTTAGTTAAGAAAGCTGACGGTTCTCTAGGCATCGTTAACACTTCTAACGCTGCTACTCCTCTAACAGAAGAAGGTGTTACTCCACTTCTAACTGTTGACCTATGGGAACACGCTTACTACATCGATTTCCGCAATGTTCGCCCTGACTACATGGCTGCATTCTGGAACCTAGTAAACTGGTCTTTCGTAGAAGAGAACCTAGCTAAGTAATTATTGCTTACGCTGCGCTATTTATAGCGAGTTATCTATTGAAAGCTCATGCCTCGGCGTGAGCTTTTTTGTATCTGTCGTGTTCCACAAAATCTAAACATTTCGTAATAAACCCGCCAATAGCGCTTACTTCTCGAACTATTGATAGCCTTCTTCCCAACCCTACATAAATTCTCTATTTGCCTGTAATTAAACACTAAAGTTTGCCGACTCCATGCCGTTAAAGGTGTATCCAATGAGAGGCGACATGCAAATACATACTTTAGACAAAGCAGGAATCATCAACGAACTGAAGTTCGGCATCGGGATCAGCCAAGCGGTTGAGCAAGGTCGCCGTGCAGATTTCGCGTTGCTGTTATCTATGTTTTCTAATGATGTCCGTGATTGCACGCCAATTGACACCATTGAAATCACAGAGACAAATGAAGATCGCCTGCGCAAACAATTTGGCGTAGCAGAACCTCAACAACTGCGTTCAAACCAGTCTTCATATGAGATTTCAGCTCAGCAATCTAATCATTTTCATCAAGCTAGCCTTGCCAGCGCCAAACTCAGCCATTACTTGAAACCTGAAGCGCTTGCCTTCATGCCTGAAGATACAGCCGACTTACCCGAAGAGGTTTACCAAAACCTTTCTGGTCATGACCGACGCAAACTCGCAAACAAGCATTTACGTGATTTGCCACATGCCACGCTCTACAATGAGCTAACCACCGCGCAACGTCGGTATCAAATTCAAGCTCAAGTATAGCGATCACCTACCTTTCCCTTTTTCGCTGTCTATCCATAGCTCTTCTTCGACTAACTCGCACACTTCAAAGTATTCACACGAATGATATGAACCATTAGCCTTAGGCAACCTAAAAACACCTGATGTCGGTTACCGCTTGAAGTTACTACAAAATGTGACGTGCCACTAAGTTCATAAAAACTTATTAATTGGCACACCTTAGTTTGAACCAATTCACACCCGTTGTATAAATTTTAACCCATCCTTATCCGACATGGACGATTTGTTTAGGTACTGGGATGGAAATAAAAAGCTCAATCATATTGGTGACATCTGCCGGCTCGCGACTGGGGGGGGCGATTGCGAACCACTTTGTTAACCTTGGAGCCACCGTCATCCTTTGTGATAAAGACACGGAAGCACTTAAAGCGACGTATCTACAGTGTGCCCGGTTTTCTGACTCTGTTTACCACTACACGCTCAAAGGCAATGACAGCCAAGCGATTCTCAGCGTATATGATTTTATTCAAACCACCTTCAACACGACACCCGATGTGCTGGTCAATAACTGGATAAGCTCCCCAATGCCTAGCCTAATTGGCGATCAGCCTGTGAGCAGCTTTATTAATGATCTCTCATCGATGGCATCGACCCTGTTCGCATTTGGGCAAATCAGTGCTGAGAGATTGCGAGAGGAAGATAAGGAAGGCGTGATTGTGAATGTGATATCTCATGATGACTTTCACGATGTGTCTGGCTTAGAGAGCGCAAACTCAATGATCACTGGCTTTACCCATAGTTGGGCGAAAGAGCTGACTCCCTTTGGCATTCGAGTCGGTGGCGTTGTTCCCGCCGTTCATAACTCCGATGGCAAGCTCAACCGATGTCACTGGGCGCAGCTGCAAGACGAGCTGACCAGAACAACCGAATACATTGTCTCGAATGACTACTTCAGTGGGCGAGTTGTCGCGGCAGAGGTTTAACTCCCTATTCCAATTGAACATGACTGGCTCAGCTCATATTAAGTAGCAGAGCTATTGCCTCTCAATCCGTTTTACAAACGAACCAAACATAAAAAAAGCCCCAGTCTCTCGACTGGGGCTTTCATCTTTTCCCGATAGATAAGTATCGTGCTAGCGAAAACTTATCTCAAAACTAATGCTTACTTATTATGCGTTAGCTTTTTCTTTTTTAGCTTTTGGCGCTTTCGCTTCAGCTGGCTTTTGGTCTGCTTTCTTAAGGATAACTGTAGTACCTTCGAAAGTTTCGCCTTCAACGTATGGTTGGCCGAAGTAAGAAGTTGTTAGAACTTCTTTTAGCTCAGTGATTAGAGGGTAACGTGGGTTAGCACCTGTACACTGGTCATCGAACGCTTCAACAGCTAGCTCGTCTAGTTTAGCGATGAAGTCAGACTCGTTAACACCCGCAGCTTGGATAGATAGTGGGATGTCTAGGTCAACTTTAAGCTCTTCTAACCAAGTCAGTAGACGTTCAATCTTCTGAGCTGTACGGTCACCAGCTTGGCTTAGGCCTAGGTGGTCAGCAACTTCAGCGTAACGACGACGTGCTTGTGGACGGTCGTACTGAGAGAATGCAGTCTGCTTAGTTGGGTTATCGTTCGCGTTGTAACGTACAACGTTTGAGATAAGTAGTGCGTTAGCAAGACCGTGTGGTAGGTGGAACTCAGCACCAATTTTGTGAGCCATTGAGTGACACACACCTAGGAATGCGTTCGCAAATGCTACACCAGCGATAGTTGCTGCGTTGTGTACTTTCTCACGAGCTATTGGGTCAGCCGCACCATTTTTGTAGCTTGATGGTAGGTATTCTTTAAGCATCTTAAGAGCTTGAAGAGCTTGACCGTCTGAGTACTCGTTCGCTAGAACAGATACGTAAGCTTCAAGAGCGTGAGTTACTGCATCGTAACCACCGAACGCTGTTAGAGACTTAGGCATGTTCATTACTAGGTTCGCATCAACGATAGCCATGTTTGGCGTGATTTCGTAATCAGCTAGTGGGTATTTAGCACCAGTCTTGTCGTCAGTAACAACAGCGAATGGAGTAACCTCTGAACCTGTACCTGAAGTTGTAGTGATACATACAAGCTCAGCTTTTTGACCCATTTTAGGGAACTTGTAGATACGTTTACGGATGTCCATAAAGCGCATTGCTAGTTCTTCGAAGTGAGTTTCTGGGTGCTCGTACATAACCCACATGATCTTAGCAGCATCCATTGGAGAACCGCCACCTAGAGCAAGGATTACGTCAGGTTGGAAGCTCTTCATTGCTTCAGCGCCTTTCTCAACAACAGATAGCGTTGGATCCGCTTCTACGTCGAAGAAAGTTTGAACTTCGATGCCTTGTGCTTTAAGCAAGCTAACTACGTCATCTGCGTAACCGTTGTTGAATAGGAAACGGTCAGTTACTAGGAATGCGCGTTTCTTACCTTCTAGGTCGCTCATTGCGATTGGAAGGCTACCACGACGGAAGTAGATAGACTTAGGTAGTTTGTGCCACAACATGTTTTCAGCTCGCTTCGCTACAGTTTTCTTGTTGATAAGGTGCTTAGGACCTACGTTCTCAGAGATAGAGTTACCACCCCATGAACCACAACCTAGAGTTAGAGAAGGTGCAACGTTGAAGTTGTACAGGTCACCGATACCACCGTGAGTAGTAGGGATGTTGATTAGGATACGAGCAGTCTTCATCTTGTCACCGAAGTAACGGATGCGGTCTGCGTTAGTATCTTGGTTAGTGTAAAGACCAGATGTGTGACCGATACCACCGATTTCAACCATAGTTACCGCTTGAGCAACTGCGTCTTCGAAGTCATCTGCGCGGAATAGACCTAGAGTTGGAGATAGTTTCTCGTGAGCGAATTCGTCATCGTAAGAAACTTTACCAAGACCTTCACCTACAAGTACTTTTGTATCAGCAGGAACTTTAACACCAGCCATTTCAGCGATTGCTGGAGCAGGTTGACCTACGATTTTAGCGTTTAGGTTGCCGTCGATAAGCAGAACTTTACGTACTTTATCAGCGTCAGCTTTAGATAGAACGTGAGCTTTGTGAGAAGCGAAACGCTCTTTAACTTCGTCATATACTTCGCTAACTACGATTGCAGCTTGCTCAGAAGCACATACTACGCCGTTATCGAAAGTCTTAGACATAAGGATAGATGCTACAGCACGTTTGATGTCAGCTGTTTCATCGATAACGACAGGAACGTTACCAGCACCAACACCGATAGCAGGCTTACCTGAAGAGTATGCTGCTTTAACCATGCCTGGACCACCAGTAGCAAGGATAAGTGCGATACCGTCGTGCTTCATAAGCGCGTTAGAAAGCTCTACAGATGGTTGGTCGATCCAACCGATGATGTCTCTTGGAGCACCAGCTGCAACAGCTGCGTCTAGAACTAGTTTCGCTGCGTCGTTAGTTGAGTTCTTTGCACGTGGGTGTGGCGAGAAGATGATGCCGTTACGTGTCTTAAGAGAAATTAGAGATTTGAAGATTGCTGTAGAAGTTGGGTTCGTTGTTGGAACGATACCACAGATGATACCTACAGGCTCAGCGATAGTCATTGTGCCTAGGTTGTCATCTTCTTCTAAGATGCCACATGTTTTTTCGTCTTTGTATTTGTTGTAGATAAATTCAGATGCAAAGTGGTTTTTGATAACCTTATCTTCAACAATACCCATTCCAGATTCAGCAACTGCTTGTTGAGCAAGTGGAATACGAGCGTGGTTAGCAGCAAGAGAAGCTGCGCGGAAGATTGCGTCTACTTTCTCTTGAGAGAATGTTGCAAACTCTTCTTGTGCTGCTTTAACGCGAGCTACTAGAGCATCAAGTTCCGCTAAGTTAGTTACAGGCATGGTGGATCTCCTAAAATAATAAATATTAAAAACTTTTTATTAAACTCGCTGCTTGCCGTTAACCTTAAACACCAGCGTTCTTAGTAAATTGCTTTCAGGGCTGAGTATATTATTTCACTGTGTGAAAAAAATTGACCCAGATCAGTTACCCAAAAAGAATTAACCAGAAAGTAGTAAGGCAATCGCAAAAATGAACTTAAGAGCATGATTTATATAGATTAAACTCACACTTTTCGTTCGCGAAAAAAACAAGCAAACAGACAACTTTTTTCTACATAGCGTAATAAACTGTAAAAAAGTTTCATTTTTAGTCCGTTAAATTAAATGTATACAGCTATATTCGTGCTACTGAGAGTATATCCATACCGTTGTACGGGCTAGATTCTGACATAATTTTTATTAATTTCGTGCGTCGGTTAACAGTTACTCAATAATAAATTACAAAATTAAACACTACCAACTAGCTTGCAACAGGCTTAAAACAAAAGTGAGATTCAATTAGTTTTTCTAAAAAGAATCACCCATTTCAAGTTAGTTTTTTTCATTCGCGTAAATCGAGTTTGTCCCTTACATTACGCGCCTAAACTATTCACAGATCAACCCTTCAACCTTAAGTACGCTAACTGGAGATCGCTCTCATGCAAGGCTTAGAACTCGCAATTTTTATGCAATTCTTCCTTGGGCTTGTTGCTGCCGTAAACCCAATCGGCATCATGCCTGTTTTTGTTTCTCTTACTGCTCATATGCCGCCAGAAGAGAGGAACAGGACAGCCTTACAAGCAAACATTGCTGTTGCCGTGATCCTCATTGTCTCTCTTGTTGCGGGGCAAATGCTGCTTGATATGTTTAGTATCTCGCTGGACTCATTCCGTGTTGCAGGTGGTTTACTATTACTGAGCATCGCATTTTCGATGATGAGCGGTAAGCTCGGTGAAGATAAGCAGAACAAACAAGAAAAATCTGAATACATCAGCAAAGAGCAAATCGGCGTTGTTCCACTTGCTATGCCGCTAATGGCAGGCCCAGGTGCAATCAGCTCGACCATTGTTTATGGTTCTCGCTACCCTGCTGCTATTGATACGGTCGGCATCGGCATTAGCATCATCGCATTCGCAACGTGCTCTTGGCTTTTGTTCCGTTCAGCGCCGGTTATCGTTCGCTTTTTAGGTCAAACGGGTATCAACGTGATCACTCGTATCATGGGTCTGATTCTTGGCGCATTGGGCATCGAGTTCATCGCCAATGGCCTACGTAATCTGTTCCCAGGCTTGGCATAACGTTTAACAACATTTCGGTTGCTCTATAAAGGGCAACAATATTGAAATATAGATGAGGCGAGTAAAGCAATTGGGCTTTCACTCGCCTCGTTATTATGAAGCTTGTATAATGACTGTTAATGCATTTAACAGAAGACGAACCTCTCCTTATGTCACGCAAGCCACTCAAGCATCATTTGTACGTCATTATCTTTGGTACTCACACGCCAGCCGGACGTGCATTTGATATAACTCTGATCGTTGCAATCTTGGCTTCGCTGTTGGTTCTGATCTTAGAATCCATCCCTAATGTGATGACCGAATGGTCACAACAGCTGCGTTATATCGAATACACCTTCACTGCACTCTTCACTCTTGAGTATTTGTTAAGGCTCTATTGCTCCCCAAAGCCAAAATCTTACGCCACCAGTTTTTATGGTGTCGTTGACCTATTGGCGATTCTTCCGACCTACCTAGCAATCATCTTCCCAGGCGCTTCATTTATGGGTGTGGTGAGACTGCTGCGTGTGATGCGTATCTTCCGAATTCTAAAGCTGGTTCGCTACCTGCAAGATTCCAATATTCTGTTGCGCTCACTATTAATGGCACGACGAAAGATACTGATCTTCTTTAGCACCGTCGGCATCTTGGTGGTTATCTTTGGCGCCTTGATCTTTGTTATTGAAGGTCCTGACAATGGCTTCACCAGTATTCCTCACAGTATCTATTGGGCCATCGTGACTATCACTACGGTAGGTTATGGTGACATGGTGCCGCAGACCGCGCTTGGTAAAGCCATAGCATCACTGACCATGCTATTGGGTTACTCTATCTTAGCAGTGCCAACCGGGATCATTACTGCAGAACTCAGTAATGAGATGAACTCGCACAAAGAATTGGTTAAGTGCCCGAACTGTAACCGAGCGGGTCATGATTCAGACGCCATGTATTGCAAGCACTGTGCTAGCGAATTAGCGGATCCAGACAAGCGTATCGTCACCGACGAGAAATAAAAGCAGACACGAGATTCGAGTAGCGAGATGCGAAGAGATTTAAGGGCAGTTTCGAGGGCCGAATAACGAGGTAGCAATAAACTAAAAAGGGTTGACGTTTGTCGTCAACCCTTTCGGTTTATCAGCTAATAGAATTTAAGCAATCTTGCCTATTACGATTTCTCAGCAAGGATAATGCGTAGAGTACGACGTAGTGGTTCTGCAGCCCCCCAAAGTAGTTGGTCACCAACCGTGAAGGCGTTTAGGAAGTCGTTACCCATCGACATCTTACGCAGACGACCGACAGGTACAGACATTGTGCCTGTTACTTTCGCTGGTGTTAGCTCCTGTGCCGTGATGTCGCGGTCATTAGGAATCACTTTAACCCAATCATTGTGCGTTGCGATGATCTCTTCGATCTCGTCCATTGGCACGTCTTGCTTAAGCTTGATCGTTAGTGCTTGAGCGTGACAACGCATTGCACCGATTCGTACACAAGTACCATCAATTGGGATTGGCTGACCATCTAGACCAAGAATCTTGTTCGCTTCAACACCGGCTTTCCACTCTTCTTTACTCTGACCGTTTTCACGCTTCACATCGATCCAAGGAATCAGTGAGCCTGCAAGCGGAGCACCAAATTGGTCTGTTGGGAATGAAGATGAACGAATCGTATCAGCCACTTTCTTATCGATATCAAGAATTGAGCTTGAAGGGTTTGCTAACTCAGAACTTACGCTGTCGTTGATCACACCCATTTGTGAGATCAGCTCACGCATGTTCTTAGCACCCGCACCAGAAGCTGCTTGGTAAGTCATGGCACTCATCCACTCAACCATGCCTTTCTCGTACAGACCACCTAGAGCCATAAGCATTAAGCTCACAGTACAGTTACCGCCAACGAACGTGTTGGTGCCGCTGTGAATGCCTTGCTGGATTTGAGCCAAGTTAACAGGATCAAGAGTGATGATTGAATCAGCATCCATACGCAGAGTAGATGCTGCATCAATCCAGTAACCTTTCCAACCTGCTTGACGCAGTGCTGGGTATACTTTTGATGTGTAATCGCCGCCTTGACAGGTAATCACAGCATCAAGCTGTTTTAGGCTATCAATATCAAAAGCGTCTTGAAGTAGACCCGCATCTTTACCACCTAAAACAGGGGCAGGAATACCAATCTGAGATGTGCTGTAATAAACAGGCTCAATCAAGTCGAAGTCTTTCTCTTCAACCATACGTTGCATCAGTACAGAACCAACCATACCGCGCCAACCAACTAGACCTACTCTCATCGCTCACTCTCCATGTATAAATTAAAAATTGCTCTCCCCCATCTATAAGTTTTTCAGAAACAGAACTCAAGTGCTTTTTGTCAAAAAGTGTAACTTTTTCGTTTCTTTTAAGTGAACGTAATGAATCGTGCAGTTATCTCTGTATCGACATTCCATCTCCACCTCATTGATTAAGCGTCCATTATCGTCAAATTCAAACATTTACATCGCCAAAGTCGATTCAATCGACGCTCATCACAAACAGTAAATCCCTCTTTTAAACCAAGGTTAATCAGAGTTTTATCTTACAAAACGAAAACAACGTGCGACAGATTTCAACATGTAACAATCATGAATGTAACAAAAATTTAGATTATGAAACCACAATTGATTGAGTTAACAGTCAAATATCACAACTTGGGCGTATTTTTTCGATATAATAAACTAATTACTGTAGTGTCCGTTTTGCACCACACACTATAACGAAGCACTATAAATGCTCGAAATCACAAGAGGCTTTTATGAAGCAGAGTAAAACTCGCCTACCGAACCTATTGCAGGTATTCATCGCGTTAGGACTATTTCTATCCCTTGCTTTTTCCTTTACTGCAAAGCTTGACCTTCCAATTCAACTTGCCTTGTATATTGGCTGGTTCATTATCATGGTTCTTGGTATTCGTCTTGGACACCAATACAAAGACTTAGAAAAAGCAGCACTCAAAGGAATATCCAATGGCTTAGGCGCGGTTTTAATACTTTTAGCCGTTGGCGCTCTTGTTGGTACTTGGATCTCAGGCGGGATCGTACCTACTATCATTTACTATGGTCTGAAAGCTATCCACCCTTCTATCTTCCTTTTAGCGACCATGATCATCTGTTCTCTAACTGCATTGGCGACCGGTACTTCTTGGGGTGCTGCGGGTACAGCAGGTATCGCGATGATGGGTATCGGCCAAGGCCTAGGTGTTCCAGCACCGATTACTGCAGGTGCCGTGCTGTCAGGCTGTTACTTCGGTGACAAGATGTCTCCTCTTTCTGATTCAGTGATTCTGGCTTCTTCAATGTCTGGTGTTGAAGTGGTTGAACACATCAAGGGCATGCTTCCAGTTGCGTTAATCAGCTACGTGATTACAGGCATCATGTTTACTGCGTTTGGTTTCCACTACGCGGGCAACGTTGACATGAGCCAAGTAGACTCTGTCATCAAAGCGATGGAAGTTCAGTTCTACATCACGCCTTACTCATTCGTTCCGGTACTTATCGTGCTTGGTCTGTTGGCTTTCCGTATGCCTTCATTCCCGGTCATCAGTTTTGGTTCTCTGCTGGGTATTATCTGGGCAGTCATGATCCAAGATATCGACTTCCTAACGGCATTCAACACTGCTTGGGCACCGTTCTCAATCTCATCTGGCGTAGAGTTTATTGATTCGATTCTTAACCGTGGCGGCATGTCTTCAATGCTAGGTTCAGTTGCGGTTATCGTATTTGGTCTAGGTTTCGGTGGCTTACTGGATAAAGTGGGCGTACTAGAGACAATCGCTAAGGTGTTTGAGCGCCGCGTAAACAGCGCAGGCTCACTAGCGACGAGCACAATTGGTACGGCCTTCATGGGTAACGTGTTCGGTTCTGCAATGTACGTATCGTTAATCCTTACGCCAAAAATCTGTGCGAAAAACTACGACCGTTTAGGCTACAAGCGTAAGAACCTATCTCGTAATGCTGAGTTTGGTGGCACGCTAACGTCGGGTATGGTTCCCTGGAGTGATAACGGTATCTACATGGCGAGTATTCTTGGTGTTGCGACGCTGTCTTACGCACCCTTCATGTGGTTAAGCTTCATCTGTATCATCGTGACTATCGTGACATCTTACATGGGTTGGTTCGTTGATAAGTGTGAACCAACAGCACCAGCGTTTGAAGCTGAAGAAGCGACCGAGTTAAGCAAGCAACAAGCTTAAGTTCAGGAGCTAACGCTTTCGAACGTAACTCAAAACGTTAATGGATAAATGCAAAAAGAGCGCCCTAGAGCGCTCTTTTTTGATCTGCTGGTTTACTTATTTATCTATTTATTGGCGGTTCGTTTACCCAACCAGTAACCGATGCCTAACGGTGCAAAGAACACTACTAAGATAAACAGGATGAAGTAGATAATCACACCTTTGATTAACTCCATTAGCTTATCAATCGCCAGTACCACCACCTCTTGAGAGACGCGATCAAGGTCTTGCGTGAACAGTTCTCTTTCTGAAGTCACAATGCCGGCAATCTCGATGCGCTCTTTCGCAATCATCTCTACTAGAGCTTCTCTCTCACGTGTCACCATTTTTTCTAATGCCACACGTTCATCACTCAGCATCGCTAATTTTTGGTCGGTTTTATCACTGAGGTCGTTGAGCAATGGTTGCATTTCTGTCGACATAATAGAAGCCAGTGTTTGCATGTACTCCGGATTGTTCTCAATGAAGTCTTGCATGCTTGCTGATGTTTGACGAAGGCTTTCCAGCGTCATCGATAGGTCTTCACCCGTTAGTGAGCTATTCAATGCAACCAACTCCGCCTTCCACGACATCAGTTTTGGTGTCTGGTCAGCCATAAGGCTTAAACGATCAGATGCGTCACTCATTGCTTCTGGCATGGTGCCTAAGCTCTGAACGATTTGCGATTCGTCTTTACCAAGGTAACTTAGCCATTCACGGTAAGCAGGTGTGCTTCTGAATGTGAGGTCTTTAAATGGGTGGCTAGCAGCAAACTGCGCAACGAACGCTTTGCTGTTTTTGAAATCACTGGAGCTCAATACACCCTTTGCCAGCTTCTCGGCTTCTTGATCAAGAAAACGAGCGGTCTCTACTGCATTATCCGTCACGAACAGATCCGCGCCGTCGCCTTGGCTATAAAACTGATTCATTTGAGCAGTGAAAACCCACGAATCAATTAACGCAGACATAGGGGAAGTTTGGTAAGCCGCTTGTTGTAAACCCTGCTCTGCATGGATCTTCCAAAGCAACACATAAGATTGATGTAAGGTGTCATCAGCAGGGTAAGATTGCGCGATGAGATCGGCTGAGTCTTCTACTCGTGTAAAGAACATCTTGGCGTATTCACGCGTCATGATCCGAGCATTTAACTCTTGTTGAGTGAGAGGCGTCGTTTGACTATCTAACTTAACTTCTAAGAGAGAACAACCACTTAGCACAATGCTAAGCACCAACACCATCCAACTTCGACTCGAAACTCGTAACATATAAACCTCTGACAAAGACTAAGGGCGCGGATTGTATGAGCGCTTCGTCAGAGTATTGTCAAAAATCCTGTAAAAGTTAACGCTGACTGTCTAAATATTCATGAGCAGAATCCACAGAGGCTTTTATGGCCTTCTCTAATTCAGCTAAATCATGTTCACTGATCGCTCTGGACTGCTTCATTGTCATTTCAATACTTGCGGCAATGATGGCTAACCGAGACGCTTTAATACTGCCAGCCACGCCTTTTAAGCTATGTACAATGCGAGCCGCGGAGGTTTCATCTTTGGTCAACAAAGACTTAAACTTCTCGTAGTCACCTGCGTGGTCTTGTACAAACACACCAAGCAAGAGTTCGACAGACTCAGCATCACCATCGAGCGTTTCTAACATGTCTTCGATATCAATCGCAGGCTTTGAATCTGTCACACTGGCAACGTGTTTCTCGACTACTGGTGACTGCTCAGAGGCTTGCTGAATAGAGTCTTGCGGTACAACGGGTTGGCTTGTAACGTTAACACTCTGCGGAGGTTGAGAGGCGGAATACTGGCTCGTTGGCCTGTTCTCGGATACATAAGCGTCGCAATCTGCTTGTTTCACTGCTGAGGAAACAACATCGCTATAAGAAGCGTCTTCCTTACTTGAATTAATTTCTAGTTCAGAGCTGAGTTCTTGGTCGGCTTCTTTCATCGTTTTTGTGGACCTAACGCCCCAAAACACTATCCCGCTCATCGCTACCAAGCTTAGACCTAGCATCACCAACAATAAGTTGAATTGGCGATCATGGAACTCAGCTTCGAGTTTTATGATCTGTTCATTTACTGAGTTTTTCTTAATCTTATCGACCAAATAGTTAAGCTGAGCATAATCACTCAACAACGCTGACGCATCAGCCAGTAACTGCTGGAGTGCATCTTGCTCTTCGGTTTCTAGCGAATAAGATTTGTCCAGAATGGAATCAAAGGCGCGATAGGTCGCTGACGAACTTTGATTGTCAGAATACATGGCTTCAAAT
Source organism: Vibrio sp. 10N.247.311.12 (assembly GCF_041467515.1). Lineage (NCBI taxonomy): Bacteria > Pseudomonadati > Pseudomonadota > Gammaproteobacteria > Vibrionales > Vibrionaceae > Vibrio > Vibrio sp. 10N.247.311.12. Next base: position 133,695 of record NZ_JBFSUV010000002.1, on the reverse strand, counting down.
ACCACAACACCGAATTCGTTGAGGAGCGGTTTTAGCTGAGGGGAAAGCTCTTTATCAGCACGCAAGATCTTAATGTTATCAACGATGTCTTGAACTTGGCTTTCTATTGGAATGAACTCATCGAACTTTTCTAGGAACTGATCAGCTACGTACAACAGTTGGTTGACATCAGGACGAAACAAGGCGTGTTGGAAATCAGATTCAATCTGCAGTCGGATCGAATAAACCAACTGAGCATCGAGTGCGAGATCATTGATACGAGAGACTCGAAGCGGTTCTGAGAAATAAAGCGATTGCCTCAATTCGTTGACTCGAATACCGAGCTCTTCGATTTGAGCTAGAGAATTGGTGTAGGAACGGCTTAGATTAAGAAGAGCCAATGAAGGAAGTAACCACAGAGCCAAGAGCACAACCAAAAAGGTGGCTGGTTTTTTAAAGCGTTTGGGCTTTGCTACTGATTGTTCCATCTATATTCCTTGTGCGTGTTAACTTGAAGCCATGACCGTAGCTAAAAGATTAAGCACAAAATAAGCGACAACGTCCTGCTGCCGCTTTTATCCGTTAACTTCGGACTATGACTTATTGCGAGTCAGTTGGTCACGTAAGTTCGGTGGAGTGCCTTTAATCGTTAGCGTATCTGTCTCCGGATCGTAAAAGATACGTTCGCCTAGAAGCAGACTATCAAAACTAACATTCAAACCGCCACCAGCACCAACAAATTTTGTTAGTTTACGCATAGTTGCGCGATCGGCTGGGAAGCTGTCTTCTAACTCGTAGCCTTGCTCACTAGTATAGTCAAAGAAGCTTGTGCCATCTGTGCTTGCTGGCAACTCACCAGAAAGTTCACGAACTTGTACTTCATCGCCCGCTTTAAGCTGCTCGTTACAGTAATCCGCAACCTGCTTTTTGTAGCTGATCGCTTCTTCTTTCTCTAATTTAGAGTCAGAAACGAAGTCTTCTACCGCTTGCATCAGTACTTGGTTCTGCTGTTTCGCATCCAAACCAACTTCAGCTTGTAAGAAATCTAAGAAGAAATCCGCGACTTTACGGCCAACACGTCCTTTAATGTAAGTTAAGTAACGGTTTGACTCTTTATCAGTCTCATAAGTTGAAAGGTCTAGACGAGCCGCGATATCCATTTTTGAGATATCAAGGTAGTCAGTCGCACTAATATCAAGCCCTTCAGTTACCTTTAGGCTTTGGTTTGAAGGCAATAAACCAATGAAAAGATAATCTGTTGCAAGTGACTGATATTCAGCCATTACCAAGATACCTTCGTCAGCGAATGGGTACTTTGATAGTTCGTCTTTTAGACGTTGCGCACTCTTTTGAGAAAAATCGTAAAAGTTTGTCTCACCAGCACGAAGTTGATGCAACCACTGCTGGAATTCGCTGTCAGATTTGAAAGAACCAAACCCTTTGCCTGCTTTTGAATTAAAAACACGGTGAAGTTCAGCAACTAGGCTTTCAGATGAAGCATCGTTTTCTAGAGATTCAGCACGATAGTTAACAATCAGCTCATCCTGATCGTTCTTGCTCAGCTGGTGTAAAATTACGTTGGAAAGGTGAAGGCTCATAGTGAAAATATTACCGTTCAGGTTTCAGTTGTCGTGCATAGTAGGTTATCATAAGCCGCTTTTACTATCATTATTAGAGTCCTTATGCCGATTATATCTAAATACACAGATGATCAAGTTGAAAAAATCCTAGCTGAAGTAGGTGCTGTACTAACTAAGCACAAAGCTTCGCCAGAACTTTCACTGATGATCGCTGGAAATATCGCAACCAATGTCTTAAATCAGAATGTTGCTGCTTCACAACGCAAAGGAATTGCTGAAAAATTTGCCGAGGCTTTAATTTCTTCTCTTGAAGATAAAAAGTCTCACTAAATTTGATTGACGGATAAAAGAATTATAAATGGTAGACAGCGCAAACTCATATAGCGATCGTGTATCTCGACTGGTTGGTTGGGGTCACTGGTTTGCATTTTTCAACATCATTGCTGCGATGTTGATTGGTACTCGTTATATTACTCAATCTGCTTGGCCAGAAACCTTGCTAGGCCAATTCTATTTGGCTGCATCGTGGGTTGGTCATTTTGGCTTTTTAGTGTTCGCGCTCTATCTATTAGTGCTGTTCCCGCTCACTTTTATTCTTCCGTCGAGGAAGTTATTACGTTTGGTTGCCGTTATCTTCGCGACCATAGGTTTAACTGTCCTACTGATTGATACCCAAACGTATCAAAATATAAACCTCCACCTGACGCCTGTCGTGTGGGAGGTTTTATTCAGTGGAGAGGAATCTGCATTCACGTCTGATTTGCAGCACCTCTTCATTGTTATGCCGCTTATCTTCTTGCTGCAACTCGGTCTATCTGAGTGGGTTTGGCGTAAGCAGCGTAAACTGTCTCATAAACACATTGGCCGTCCGATTACTGCCGTCTTCTTCTTGTGTTTCATCAGCAGCCACTTGACCTACATGTGGGCTGATGCGTACTTCTATAACCCAATTACTAGCCAGAAAGCGAACTTCCCACTGTCTTACCCAATGACAGCGAAAAGCTTTATGGAAAAACATGGCCTATTAGACCGTGAAGAGTACCTTGAGCGTTTAGAAGCGAACAAAGAGAATGTAAACCTAGTTAGCTACCCGCTAGAAAAAATTCAATACAACCGCCGCAGTGATGATCTTAATATCCTGATGGTGAGTGTGAACAACCTTCGCTCTGACGCTCTTAATGCGACAGCGATGCCAAACAGCTATGCCTACGCACAACAGTCGATCAACTTCACCAACCACTACAGTTCAAGTAACGATATGTTTGGTATTTTTGGCTTGTTCTACGGCCTACCGAGCAGCTACGCAAGCAGCATTGAAGCTCAGGGGTCAAGCGCAGTATTGCTCGATGTTTTAGAGAATCACGATTACAAGTTCGCTGCTTTCAGTGGCGACAACTTTAGTGATGCACTGTACTCGGATATCATCTTCCGAGGCCGTGATGTGATGCCAGAGCAAGCAACTTATGATGACCAGAGTGCCATAAAAGCTTGGTCTAACTGGATTCAATCACCGCAAGCTAAACGCCCTTGGTTTAACTTTATTGAATTAACCACACTGGATAACTTCGCCAGCTACGATTCAAGTTCAGAGTCGGACTCTACGCTAACGACAGCAGAGCGTTTTGCAGCAGACTATCAAAAGTCGGCGACAGCGGCCGATGCTCAGCTAGCAACTATCTACGCTGAACTGGAACGCTTAGAGCTTGCCGATAACACGGTGGTTATCATTACCTCTAACCACGGTACTGAGTTTAACGAAACCAAAACCAACAGCTGGGGTGCAAACTCCAACTACAGTCGTTATCAGTTACAAGTACCACTGTTTATCAGCTGGCCTGGCAAGTCTGCTTCTGAATACACCCACCGTTCTAGTCATCTAGACGTGTCAGTAACACTGATGCAAGAGCTATTGGGTGTATCTTCGAACCCAACAGATTTCAGTAGTGGTCGCAGCCTGTTTAATGAACGTAACAGAAAGTGGATTCTCGCGGGCGACTCTCGTGAACTTGCTCTTGTTACTGACCAGCAAACAACGGTGTTGGATAAATTTGGTAACTACAAATTGTACGACCAAAATTACAAGCGCCTGAAAAACGTAAGCCCTCGCTTACCTGTGTTGATGCAAGGCCTGACAGAGCTACAGCGTTTCTACACAAAAAATGACTAAATAATCAGCAAACAGCAAAGGGAAGCCAATGGCTTCCCTTTTTTATTGCCGTGAATGATTAGAAAACAAGCAACAAAACAAAATTATGAAAATTAAGGGTTTACAAGATCCTCCACCCCTTATATTATTCACGCCACTGGAGGGATGGCTGAGTGGTCGAAAGCACCGGTCTTGAAAACCGGCAACCGTTAATAGCGGTTCTAGGGTTCAAATCCCTATCCCTCCACCACTTTAAAGAAAGCCGCTGAGAAATCAGCGGCTTTTTTGCATCTGAAGCTTTTTAAAATATAAAGCTCATCTAACAAAACTCTCTACAGTCCCAGTTTCAAACCCATTCACTTTATACCAAGTTTTAAATTCCGATCTCACCGTTCTAAACTAAAAGTTCATGCGCCTAAGCCACTCCCCTCATAACTTTACCTGCAAGCCAATTAGATACTTTCTTTTTTAATAGCACAGAAACACTTCACGTATAACAAAAGTTGGGAATACTTGGCTTATTGAATATTAGATTTTGTCGGCTTCTTAATAAACCGAACAATAAATAATCATTCAGAACAAAAATACCAAAAAGCGTTCATAAAAAAAGCAGTCAGTTAATAAGGGTATTTACAAGCGAAAGCCACCCTTATATTATACGCGCCATTGGAGGGATGGCTGAGTGGTCGAAAGCACCGGTCTTGAAAACCGGCAACCGTTAATAGCGGTTCTAGGGTTCAAATCCCTATCCCTCCACCACATTAAAGAAAGCCGCTGAGAAATCAGCGGCTTTTTTGTATCTGGCGTTTACGTAAAGAGCTTACGTAGTTTCTACTACGCCACCTTTCGGCTCACTTCAAAACGCCCGATCAATTGGTCTAAGCGGCTCAATGCATTGCCCATCAAAGAAACTCGACGTGCGAGTTGCTTAGTAGACAGTTGTAAGTCAGATATTGAACGTTGGGCTTTATCTGCCGTTTGTCCGTTTTTCTGACTGTTCTCATCTAGATTAGACATCGTGGTAAACAGGTCACTCACCGCTACTTGAATTTGTTCACTGCGGGCGTTTGAGTCTACTGTTAAGTTTCCCTTACTCACATTCTCCACGCCTCGCTCCATAGACTCAACAGCACTGCGAGACTTACTATGCAGCTCTTTCATTAGGTCACTAATATGGTTCGCAGCTTGTGAGGTGCGGTCAGCCAGTGTTCTTACTTCAGAAGCGACGACAGAGAACCCTCTCCCGTGTTCACCTGCTCTTGCCGACTCGATGGCCGCATTCAAGGCCAAAAGGTTAGTCTGCGCGGTGATGTCAGTAATGATATCTATAATGTCAGACACTTTGGTCATTTCATTATTCACCTCATTCACACTATGTGCCGAGCTTTCTACGATATTGCGAACAATCTCCATGCCTTCGACGGACTGATTGTACTCCTTCTCCGCGCTCAGGACGGCTTGTTTCATCACCGTGTCCATTTGCGTTGCTGAAACACTCGCATGAGTAATTTCACTCTGTTGATACTGACTCAACTGAAGCATATTGCTTAACGCTTGTGATGCATCATCGCTGGTTTGCTTCATCACGACACTGCGACGAAACATCGATTCCGAAACCTCTCTAACTTCGTGACTCGCATGGATCAACTCACTCACCGTGTTATCTAAATTGTCGATAAAACTGTTAGTCCAGCGCCCTAAGTTGCCAAGTTCATTATGACTGAATGTGGTGGGATCAAGTCTCCGACTTAAGTTGCCATCACCTTCAGCTAAGGTCTGCATTACCCCGGTCATTTCATGAATCTTCTTCGCTAGTGGTTTGGCGCTAACTAAACGGAATAAGCCCAATGAAAGCAACGCGCAAGCGAACATAATGCCACTCTGCATAAAAGGTGTGAGTGTATAAAGGTTGGCAAACAGTAATGGAACAAATAGAGGCAGTAGCATGCAGCTGATAAAGTGCTTAGATAAGGTATAACTTAGACTTCGGTCTCTGTAGACCTCTTCTAAATCGGACTCACACATCATGCCAAAGGTATCTGGTGAACCATCCAATTGAAAAGTGATACCTTTGCCAATAACGGGTATGTGGCGATAGTCAGAATACCCCGGATAACCAATAAACAAGTTATTGCCATTTTTAATGGTTTCTCTTACGCCTGGGTGAAGCTGATTAGTGGCTGGGTCTGTAAAGCGAATCTCAAATTCGGTGTGGTGCTGGATCTTAACCGTTCCCCAATCAGTATGAATCCCTTGCTTTAAGTTCTCGCCGTGTGAAAAGGTATTATCTTCAAAGCGAGAACGAGAGAGCGCAACACCCGGCTGAGTATTAGGATCATGAATGGAGTCGACCATAAAGATATAGTTATCACCCGACTCGCTATAAATATGCCCCGCTTCTCTTTGAATAATGTCACCAATAACATCATTTGGAACACGACCACATAGGAATTGCGGCGCCCCTTCATCCCGAGAAAAGGGGACATAAAACATCAGCGTTACTTGGTCATGAAACGATGAACTCGAAGCCCCTACGTTCAACGTGCGCTGATCCATATACGGCCCATGCAGATAACGCTTTGAAGCCCCTTCAACTAAAGCCTTCTTGTCTCCAAGGTTAACCCCTACATGCTCATGATAACTCGATGCTTGTGCTATCCCCTTAGCATCGACGATCGCCAACTCAGAAAAATCCGTACTGCGTTTAAGAAGGCTAGATAACGTCCCCTGTGCTTGCTCTTCCGTTCGACTTGCCAAATAAACAGCAGAGTCTTCTAAAAAGTCCCATTGATTCTTGACCCAGTTATGCAGAAGTTGAACTCGCGTGTGAGCAATACTTTCAAAAGCTTGTTCAAGCTCCTCCGTCCTACTTCGATTGAGGAGACAAGCTCTGCGCATAGCCAGTTTTCCTGTTGCGCCAAACCAATTAAGCCAACTACGTTCCTTGTCCGTCAGGTTCATTTTATCCCTTGTGTTTTTATAGACACATGGGTCAAGCAATTTACAGACCACAATTAACCACACAAATACGTAACTAATTAATAAAAAAGTACTTTATATGAGTCACAATGGTGCAAGCGTGTCTTTTATGGTGCAAAAGGCGCTTATTTCACACCATCATTTCAATGAACTATCAGCCGCTAATTTGAGAGGTTAACCGTGAACATGATAGGCCGCTTTTAACAGCTGCATGTGAATCGGCACCAGATCTTGGTGTTTAGTGCGGTACCCGCCACCGACTACGCAAGCCATCGGAATAGACTCTGATTTCGCTAATTCAATCATGAAACAGTCGCGCTCAAATATCCCTTGTGTCGAGACATTCAAATAACCCAGTTCATCGTCTTGATGAATATCTATCCCCGCATCATAAATAATCAGATCAGGTTGATGGTGAGCAATCGCTAACTTAGTGACTTGTTCAAAACAACGTAAGAACTCTTCATCTTCTGTTTCACGACTTAATGGCACATCTAAATCGGATAGCGGCTTTCGTGCAGGGAAGTTTTTATCGCAGTGGAACGACAGAGTAATGATGTCATCGTTGTCTTGGCAAAGAGTTGCTGTGCCATCACCATGATGAACGTCGCTATCAACGATCAGCACTTTATCGATATGTTCAAAGGTCAGCGCGTGTTTTGCCGCTAAAACCAAATCGTTCAACAAACAAAAGCCACTGCCAAAATCATGATGCGCATGATGATAACCACCACTCAAATGAATCGCTAAACCAGTCTCTATTGCCATTTCAGCGGCCAAGCAGGTTCCACCACTTGAGTAGAGTGTTCTTTCGATAAGTTGCTCGCTCCACGGGAAACCGATACGTCTCATCTTTGCTGCAGGTAACTTACCAGACACGAGCAAATCAACATATTCGCTATCATGTACCTGTTTTACTTGCTCAACCGAAACCGGCGTTGGTTGGCACACTTCAAACTTGCACTTCCATCGAGGTTCGCTATTCATCAGTGCCTCAACAGCACTATGCAACAACTGATATTTGTTGATTGGGTAGCGATGATCTTCTGGTAAAGGTAACTGTGAATAGATTGGGTGGTAAATTAAAGGAATCATAATCAGGCTAATTGCGTATCTTTCTCAAAATCATAACAGCCTCAAACTTGGCGACAACCTTAATTAATGATAATGGTTATCATTGTTATTAATTATAAAGTAGAGACCATAATGAAAAACGTAATACTCATCTTTGGGGTGATCTGCGGCTCAGCGGCAGCAGTAATGATTTTTGTAGGAATGCTAATGGCCAGTTGGTGGAGCGTTGATTTTCTCGTGTTAAGCCATCAAACTTAACTAATTGAACTGAAAAGGAATCACCATGAGCGTTATTTTTATTACTGGAGCGAACCGCGGCATTGGCTTAAGCCTGACTCGACAATACTTGGAAAGTAATCACAAGGTGTACGCGACTTATCGTGATGACAATTCAGCAAAAGAACTGCTCTCACTCGCAGACCACAACACCAACCTTACCTGTATTCAATTAGAGATAACCGATTACCAAGCAGTAAGCCAACTCCCTTCGCAAATAGAGTCGATTGATATCTTGATCAACAACGCTGGCTACTATGGCCCTAAAGGCTACGGGCTGGGTAATACCGATGTTGAAGAGTGGCGTCGTGTATTCGAAGTCAACACCATCGCTCCACTAAAGCTTGTCGAAACGCTATTGCCTTTACTCAAAGACAGCGATATCAAAAAGGTCGCTTGTTTATCCTCTAGAGTCGGCAGTATGTCAGAGAACACCTCAGGCGGCGGTTACATCTATCGCTCCTCTAAAGCCGCTCTAAACTCCGTGGTGAAGAGCCTAAGCAACGACTTAACCGATGATGGCTTTACGGTGTTAGCACTGCATCCAGGTTGGGTGCAGACTGAAATGGGTGGCCCTAATGCTCTGATCGACACCGACACTTCAGCTTCCGGCCTGATTGAAGTCATCGAGTCAGCGAATACCGAAGTGAGTGGTCACTTCTTCAATTTCGATGGCAGCGAAATTGACTGGTAATCCACAGATGAATGCAGGGCATCTCTCAAACCTAGTTAAGCACTCAACGCTGTTTTGTCTAACAGTGATGCTAGCTGGCTGTTTCAGTGATGGCCCCGGCGACTTGTTCGACGACTATCAAACAAAGATAGCCAGAGTACAAGATGCTGACGAGATAATAGAGGAATGGGAATTTGAAAGCCTACCGAGAAAACGAGAACTGCTGCTTGACGTGCCCTCACTCTCTATCGGCCTCATCGACAGCTACCAGCTTCGTCAGTGTGGATTGTTCAATCTGATTGCAGAAAGAAATTCGGTTCTGGGCAAGGTCGCGGATGAGTTTCGTAATTACGATTATCAAGTCGCGCTACTTGAAGGCGTGGGCAAATGTTTATCCAGTAATGAATTAGACCCAGAGATCGTAGAATTACTAAGAGAAATTGAGCAACAGAAACTCGCACAGTTTCCACTGCATCAATGGAATCTCATCTATGCCAGCGATGCTATGCAGTCACAAATGCGGGGTAGTCAGTGGTTACGCGCTGATATAGGCGATCAGGTACGACAAACCAGTGATGCGTTAGAACACATCAATCAAGCGTTAAACACATCGCTCGTTTCCGGCAAAACCACTGAGGTTCAAGAAGTATTAGAGAAGAGTTCGACCCTTGGGGATTTATACTACTCGCTCGCTCGGGCGTCAGTTGAGCTTGATACCATCACCAAACAGCTGACAACTTTTGATGACAAGATCATCTGTGGTAAACAACGAGACACCACTAAGTTCCGCTATCTCAACAATGTGTTCGAGCAACAATACATAGGTAAGGTTCAGCCTTACATGGCGCAACTGGATGGCTACTATCAGCACATAGCCCCGCAACTAGGAATGTTTGACGCGCAACCTGAACTGCACAGTTATTACTTTCCCATCCAAGATGCACATCAAGCCTTTCGATCATCCACTCGTCGCCATGTTGACTATTGGCAGCAACTGTTTAAACGTTGTGGCCGTAAAGTCGGTCGCTAATCCTAACCTCAATAAGTCTTAGCTTTTAGTGCTCTTTTTAGCGGAAGTACCTTTCTTAGCGTACGAACCATTCTTAGCATACGAACCTGTCTTGGCATAAGACTTCTTCGCCCCACCGCCTTTACGGCGTTTGAAGGCAGGTCTCTCGACTTTAGGAAGGTGGCGGAGTGATTCAGGAACTTCTCCCGTTTTTACTTTACCCATTAAACCATCAATCTTGCTTTCTAACGCTTGCATGAAAGGCTGATACGCTTGATTTCGTTCTGCCATGCCTTGCAGCTGGTGCTCCCAATGTGCCGTCATGTCTGGGAAGGTAGAATCCTCAGGTAAGGCATGAATCAAGCCTCTGCCCGCAGGGCTACTGTGAATACTCTTACCTTGGCGCGTTAGCAGCTGCCTTTTGAATAGAGTATCTAGAATACCCGCACGGGTTGCTTCTGTGCCAAGGCCATCGGTTTCTTTCAAAATGGCTTTGAGATCTTTGTTCGCAACAAAACGCGCGATACCTGTCATCGCTTGAAGCAATGTCGCTTCCGTGAAGTGTTTTGGTGGCTCAGTTTTCTTATCACCAATCACGCCTTCACGGCACGTCAACACCGTACCTTTATCCAATGGAGGAACCGTATCCGTGCCATCCCCTTTTTCTTCGGTATCCGTTTTACCCATCAACACCTTCCAACCCGGGTTGATAAGCTGACGCCCTTTTGCGATGAACACGCCACCAGCGATATCAAAGACCAGCTTAGCATCAGCAAAAACCGCAGGTGGGTAAAACTGCATTAGATACTGACGAGCGATTTGCTGATAGATTTTCATCTCGTTGGCAGACAGGCCGTTCACCGATGACTTCTTCGGAGTAGGAATAATCGCGTGGTGAGCATCGACCTTACTGTCGTTCCATGCTTTTGATTTAAGAGAAAGGTCCGCACCTTGAGCGCCACTTTGCAGCTCTTTCGCATTGTTAGCGATAGCATCAACGATCGATTCTCGCTGCGAGTAGTGCTCTTTAGGTAGATAGCGGCTATCAGAACGTGGGTAAGTGATGAGTTTGTGTTTCTCGTACAATGACTGACACGTATCTAACACCTGTTGAGCACTCATACCAAAACGCTTAGACGCATCAATCTGCAAGGCTGACAGCGAGTAAGGCAGTGGCGCAGCTTGTTTACTTTGCTTTTGCTCTGATTCCGTCACCGTCGCGGGTTGATTCGCAATTCGGTTAGCCACATTCTCAACCAGCTTTCGATTGAGCACGCGCCCTTCTTCATCTTGCCATGGTTTACATGCTTCGCTTGGCTTCCAACGCGCACGAATATCAAAGCTCTGGCCGTGATTTTGATAAGGGATCAAAGCGTGCAAAGTGAAGTAATCTTTCGGAATAAAGTTTTCGATCTCTTCATCACGCCTTACGACCAAACCAAGTACAGGTGTTTGTACTCGCCCTACCGACAACACGCCTTGGTAGCCAGCCTTTTGACCCAGCAAGGTATAAGCTCGGGTCATGTTCATGCCATACAGCCAATCGGCTCTAGAGCGTGCCAAAGCTGAAATAGAAAGCGGAATAAAGTCACGGTTGCTGCGCATTTGAGAAAGTGCACGTTTTACGGCAGGTAAGTTCAAGTCGCTGATCAGTAGCCTGTCCATCGACTCTTTCTTAGCCTTAGAGACTTTGCAGTAATCAATCACTTCATCAACCAGCAACTGCCCTTCTCTATCCGGGTCTCCGGCGTGAACAATTTGAGTGGCGTCCTTCAATAGCTTTCGGATCACCGTGAGCTGTTTGCTTGAAGTCTTACGCGGTCTTAGCTGCCATTGCTCCGGCACGATAGGAAGATCGGCTAAATTCCACTTCTTATAACGGTCGTCATAAGCATCCGGCTCAACCTGCTCCAATAAGTGTCCAATACACCAAGTCACCACATCCCCATTGCCACATTTGATAAACCCTTGGTCTTTCTTTTGTGGATTAGGTAGTGCAGCGGCGATCGCGCGGCCGAGGCTTGGTTTTTCAGCAATAATAAGGCGAGACATGTTTTTCCAGATGCTACAAACAATTAGAGCCACATTATCTAATGTGGCTCTAATAAATCAAGAAAAACTGGTTGTTTATACAGTTAGCATTCCACTATTCAAGCTTCAGCTTTCTTTATAAAAACTCAACGAACTTAGAGAAGTCGCGCTCTGGCACTTTCATTGGTGTACAGCCTGGAGTGCCTAGGTATAGGAAGCCAACAATTTCATCGTCGCCTTCTAGGCCAAATGCTTGGTGTACTTCTGGGTGGAACATCCATTTACCTGAGCGCCAAAAGCCTTGGAAACCTTGAGCGACAGCCGCCATTTGCATTGCTTGCGCTGCACAACCTGCAGAAAGGTGTTGTTCAATCGCTGGTACCTTCTCGTGCTCAGTTACTTTGGCAATCACAGTAATCACCATCGGAGCTCGGAACGGCGCTTTTTTTACTTTCTCGATAACCGCTTCTTCGCTGTCATCCGCTTCAGCGGCGCGCACCAAGATGTCTGAAAGCTTTTGTAGGCCTGAACCTTGCGCGATAACAAAGCGCCATGGTGTTAGTGCACCGTGGTCTGGAGCACGCAGCCCTGCTTTGATGATGTTTTCTAACGCCCCACCTTCAGGTGCCGGATCAGAGAGTTTTGCGATTGAGCGTCTGTTGAGCAATAGATCCAAAGCATCCATTTGAAGTCCTTACTATTTCTTTATTATTTGTATACTTGAACTTTAGCACAGAATACAAACGATAATAAATCTCAACGGCTGTCCATTTAGGCTAGATTAGAAACAATAAAGGCTCCTAAATCTATGACTTAGGAGCCTTGTTCAAAATCTAACTCAGCAAATTAAGTAACAATATCTACTGATAAGATTACAGTTTGATAGCTGATTCTATAACTTAATCGCTAGCTCAACACCTTGACGAATTGCGCGTACTGCATCCAATTCACCCGCGTAATCGGCGCCGCCTATCACATGCAGTTTGCCACCAAACTCTTGCCACATGTCTTCGAATGGACGAACTGACACCTGACCTGCACATACGATAACCGAGTCAGCATCCAGCACCTGCTCTTTCTTACCAACGCTGATATGCAGACCTTGGTCATCAATCTTGTTGTAGCTTACACCACCCAGTAGATTAACACCGCGTTTTTCTAGTGTGCGTTTGTGAATCCAGCCTGTAGTTTTGCCCGGACCTTTACCAACACGACCCGCTTTACGCTGCATCACCCACACCGTTTTATCGCTGAATGAATCAGGGTAAGGGTAAAGTCCGCCTGGGTGTTCCATATTCTTATCGATGCCCCACTCATGCAGCCAATCGTCTAGGCTGTGTGAAGTCGGTTCTGTCAGCATGGTTGCCACATCGACACCAATACCACCAGCACCAACAATCGCGACCTTTTCGCCTACTGGTGTCTTTTCACGAATCAAGGTTTGGTAATCGACCACGTTTTCTTGGTCAATGCCCTCAATATCGAGCTTTCTTGGCTCTACGCCAGCCGCCATCACGACTTCATCGTACTTCAACAACATCTCAAACGTTGCCTCAGTATCCAGTTTCAGGTTCACGCCTGATGCGTCGATTTGGTTAGCAAAGTAGCGAATCGTTTCTCTGAATTCTTCTTTACCCGGAATCTGCATTGCCAATCTAAACTGACCGCCGATACGGTCATTTTTCTCAATCAAGTCAACCTTATGCCCACGCTGAGCTAAAGTCGTTGCACAGGCTAAACCGGCTGGGCCTGCGCCGACAACCGCAATGGTCTTAGTCGCTTGCGCTGGCTGAACAACAATTTCAGTCTCGTAACAAGCGCGTGGGTTCACCAAACAGCTCGCACGTTTACCTTTAAACACGTTATCAAGGCAAGCTTGGTTACAACCGATACAGGTATTGATGAACTGAGCTTGGTCTTGAGCTGCTTTATTAACAAAATCCGGGTCTGCCAAGAATGGACGCGCCATAGACACCATATCAGCCTGCCCAGAGCTAAGAATACGTTCGGCCTCTTCTGGCGTATTAATTCGGTTACATGTCACCACTGGGATCGACACGTATGGTTTCACTTTTTCCGTCACCCAAGAGAATGCGCCTCGTGGTACTTGCGTCGCGATAGTCGGAACACGTGCTTCATGCCAACCGATACCGGTATTGATAATAGTCACGCCTGCTTCTTCCAGCTTTTGAGCCAATAGAACAACATCTTCAAAGGTGCTGCCTTGCTCAACCAAATCCAGCATCGACAGTCGGAAAATAATAATGAAGTCGTCACCCACTGCTTCGCGAATCGATTTAACAATCTCCAGCGGGAAACGCATGCGCTTCTCATAAGAACCGCCCCATTCGTCGTAACGCATGTTGGTACGCTTACAGATGAATTGGTTAATCAAGTAACCTTCAGAGCCCATGATCTCAATACCGTCATAGCCAGCAACCTGAGCTAGCTCTGCACTATTGGCAAAGGCACCGATGGTCTTTTTGATCTGACGAGGGCTCATCTCACTCGGTGCGAACTTAGCGATTGGCGCTTTAATACCCGAAGCACTTTGCGCGAATGGGTGCATGGCATAGCGGCCAGCATGCAGCAACTGAAGGGCAATCTTACCGCCATGCTTGTGCACGGCCTCGGTAACAACTTGGTGAGCTTTTGCATGCTTCACTTTACTGAATTCAGCACTAAATGGGGTTAATCTGCCACGTAAATTAGGAGAGAAACCACCGGTAACAATAAGGCCAACGCCTCCTTTTGCTCGCTCTTCATAAAACGCGGCGAGTTTGTGGAGACCTTCTTTATTTTCTTCTAAACCTGTATGCATTGATCCCATCAATACACGGTTACGTAACTGGGTAAATCCAAGATCGAGTGGTTCAAGTAAATGTGGGTACATGGCAGACATCACTTCTATTATTTTATCCTTGTGGTCTGACCACAGTATAGTTCAATTACCAAAAGTTCAAACAACCGTTTACATTTTTGTAACACCGATCATAATGCTGCACGTATTAATCGTTCAGAAGCCCTTAATTTGACTACACTTAATGAGAATATATATCGATTAACAATTCTTGGTGTAGTTTGAGCTTGGGAATTATCGTAGGATACTAAGCAGTTCATATTATTGAGATTAATGGTACTACGGCTTGTTAAAGCGACGTGATCTCACTGCGGAGACAGAATGAAAAAAATATTCAAATTTATAGGCATGATCTTTAAAGGGATTTGGAAGCTCATTACGTTTGTACGTCTTGCGCTGGTTAACCTAGTCTTTTTACTCAGTATCGCCATCATCTACTTTGTGTACTTCCACTCAGATACGGCTCAACCGACGGTTCCACAGGATTCGGCTTTAGTGCTTAACCTGTCTGGCCCTATTGTGGAACAAAGCCGCTATATCAATCCGATGGATTCGGTCACAGGTTCACTGCTTGGCAAAGACCTTCCAAAAGAGAACATCCTGTTTGATATCGTTGAAACGATTCGCTACGCAAAAGACGATGACAAGGTTACTGGTATCGTTTTAGCACTCAAAGAGCTGCCAGAAACCAACCTGACCAAGCTGCGCTACATTGCTAAAGCATTGAATGAGTTCAAAGCATCAGGCAAACCGATTTATGCGGTGGGTGACTTTTACAACCAAAGCCAATACTACCTAGCCAGCTACGCAACTAAGGTATTCCTATCACCAGATGGTGGGGTTCTTCTTAAAGGCTATAGCGCTTACTCGCTTTACTACAAAACGTTGTTAGAGAAACTAGACGTCAACACGCACGTGTTCCGTGTAGGCACTTATAAGTCAGCTATCGAACCTTTCATTCGTGATGACATGTCAGACGCAGCGAAAGAGTCCGCTTCTCGTTGGTTAAGCCAACTATGGGGTGCGTACGTTGATGACGTCAGTAACAACCGTCAGATCGATGCTAAAACACTGAACCCAAGCATGGACACCTTCTTGAAAGAACTTGAGTCTGTCGATGGTGACATTGCAAAACTGGCTGAAAAACTTGGCTTAGTGGATGAGTTAGCGACACGCCAACAAGTTCGCCTAGAGCTTGCCGATGTTTTCGGCAGTGACGGTCAAGACAGCTACAACGCGTTTGGTTACTACGAATACCGTGCAACCATGCTTCCCGACATGACCAGTGAATCACACGACGTTGCCGTGATTGTTGCCAGCGGCGCAATTATGGATGGCAAGCAGCCACGTGGCACCGTTGGCGGAGATACCACTGCAGCCCTACTTCGCCAAGCACGTAACGACGATAAAGTGAAAGCCGTTGTACTTCGTGTAGATAGCCCAGGTGGCAGTGCCTTTGCTTCAGAAGTTATTCGTAATGAAATAGAAGCGATCAAGCAAGCGGGTAAGCCAGTTGTTGTGTCGATGTCGAGTCTTGCTGCTTCAGGTGGTTACTGGATCTCGATGGGCGCAGATAAGATCCTAGCTCAGCCAACCACACTAACGGGTTCGATTGGTATCTTCAGTGTTATCACTACCTTCGAAAAAGGACTGAATGATATTGGTGTTTACACAGATGGCGTTGGTACGTCACCTTTCTCAGGTCTTGGGATTACAACTGGACTTAGCGATGGCGCGAAAGACGCGTTCCAAATGGGCATTGAAAACGGATACCGTCGATTCATCAGCCTAGTTGGAGAAAATCGCGGCATGGAAGTCGATGCGGTCGACAAGATTGCTCAAGGTCGAGTTTGGACAGGTCAAGATGCGATTCAGAAAGGCTTAGTCGATGAGATTGGCGATTTCGATGATGCGGTTGCAGCTGCGGCTTCACTTGCAGAGCTTGAAAGCTACAACATCTACTGGGTAGAAGAGCCACTTTCGGCCACTGAACAATTTATTCAAGAATTTATGAACCAAGTTCAGATGTCGATAGGCCTAGATATTCAATCGATGATACCAAGCAGTTTACAGCCTGTTACTCAGCAGTTAGCTCAAGATAGCCAGCTGTTAGGCAGCTTTAACGACCCACAAGGCCGATACGCTTTCTGCTTAAATTGCCAAGTTCAATAAGTTGAGCCAATAACTCAATGACTAAGGGGTACCTCTGTGTGAGGTGCCTCTTTTTATTGCATGATAATTCGCTATAATCGCCCCCCCTGTTCCCTACATCACACTAAGTATTAATCGCCATGGAAAGAAAACACATCTATATCGCGTACACCGGCGGCACAATTGGCATGCAGAAGTCTATTGACCACGGCTATGTTCCTGTCGCAGGTTTCATGGATAAGCAGCTAGCTGGCATGCCTGAATTCCATCGCCCAGAGATGCCTGAGTACACCATTCACGAATACTCTCCATTAATGGACTCTTCAGATATGACGCCACTTGATTGGCAGACTATCGCTGATGACATTCGCGCGAACTACGATAAGTACGATGGTTTCGTTATCCTGCATGGCACAGACACTATGGCTTACACTGCCTCTGCACTGTCTTTCATGCTTGAAAACCTCGGCAAACCTGTGATTGTTACGGGCTCTCAGATCCCACTAGCAGAGCTTCGTTCAGACGGACAAGCAAACCTGCTGAATGCGCTACACATTGCCGCAAACTACCCTATCAACGAAGTGACACTGTTCTTTAACAACAAGTTGATGCGTGGTAACCGCAGCACAAAATCACACGCAGATGGCTTCAATGCGTTTACGTCTCCAAACCTGAATCCATTGCTAGAAGCGGGTATCAATATCCAACTTAGCAATAACGTAAAGGTAAACGAACAACCTAAAGGTGCTTTCAAGGTTCATAACATTACTCCGCAACCTATCGGCGTAATCACAATGTACCCAGGCATCTCACACGAAGTTATCCGTAACACGCTATTACAACCTGTTAACGCGATGATTCTGCTTACTTTCGGTGTGGGTAACGCACCACAAAACCCAGAACTGCTTCAGCACCTGAAAGATGCCTCAGAGCGCGGTGTTATTGTGGTGAACCTAACTCAATGTTTGGCTGGTAAAGTCAACATGGGTGGTTACGCGACAGGTTGTGCACTAGCAGAAGCGGGCGTGGTGAGTGGTTACGATATGACACCAGAAGCGGCACTGGCGAAGTTGCATTATCTATTAAGCCAAAACCTAGGCTACGAAGAAGTGAAGGCTCAGATGCAACAAGTATTGCGCGGTGAGATGAGCTTATAACCTGTTCAAGGATTCACGTTAAAGCCAGTTATTCTATGAAAGTAACGGCGGCTTAACGTGAACTAAATCGTTTTATTGCTTATAAATAAACGAGTTAAACTAAAAGGGGTGGCACATTGCCACCCCTTTGTTGTAATTTAAGCTTAATGATTCGGGTTAACCCTAACAATGTCTTCTTGATCTGACTTAAACTGTTTCTTTAGTTCAGACTTAGATTTAAAGCTAATCTCACCACCAGCTGCAATTGTCATATGTTGAGCTTCAGAGTTATGTTTAGATTGGTATAACATAACCGCTTGCATACACGAGTCGCGCTGTTCTTTTGAGAGCGCCGTACCTTCTGGCCATTTACCCGTTTCAACTGCGTAGGTTAAACGTTCGTAGACCTCGGGTGTCATTGCGCTAAGAAGTTGTTCTGCATCCATGGTAAAGCCTTAGTTTTAACAATTTTCACCAGAAAATAACCCGTAACAGAATTGAGTCAAGAACCTGACCAATAATAAGTGCATCTGATCACAAGTGAAGGAATATGAAAATTATGAAATGGTTGGCGATTAGCCTATTGCCTTTCACTCTGGTTGGGTGTCTTGAAGGGAACAAAAATACCGATCAACTGTGCCAAAGCAATCCGGGTCTTCAGTGTGAACAATTGAACATGAACGATGGGCAATGTCGTGTCGCACGTACCGACCTCATCTGGCATCGATTTGAAGTTCAGAAGCAACCCACCGAAATCAACAAAATTAAAGAATTCGAATTAGTCACTGCCTACAAAAAGTGCCTAGAGCTCGCGGCACAGATCGAAACGATCGATCAATCTAAGCTGCAAGAGCGTCGCTTTACCTCTTTAATGCACAGTATCGAAGAGTCTGAGCGCATTGTTGATGAGCTATCGAAATCTGATACACCGGAAACGCTTTACTTCTTGTGGTCGCAAACTGGGGACACCAATGCCAGACGCAGTTTCCTACAACTAGAAGGCTCTGAAGCGTTAAACACAGCTGAGATGCAATATGCCTTGGCAACCTTCTATACCACCCGCAATCATATAAAGACACTTAAGCTACTCAATAATGCGCTAACGCTTTCTAATGGCTCGGTAGCCAACACTGAAATCTTCAAGTCGATGGCCAGTATCAACCACAGCCTGGGACATATGGAAAAAGCGTACGTTTGGGCAATGGTTGCCAAAGACTTTGACGTGCCGATTGCTTCTGAAGCCGAGCTCACGGTGTTGTACCATTTCGACAAGGCAACCTATAAGAAGCTAAATAAAGACGCAGATAACATCGTCGAAGCGATTGAAGATGGAATTTACAGCCCTTCAATCGTCCCGAGTTACTGATCGCTTCATTTATAGTGTTCTTACTTAAGCTTGTTATTCACCTGCTTTCAAATAAAAACAGCTACCTTTTTAGTAGCTGTTTTTATTTGTACTAGAGTTAAATCTGAAACCTTGGGCGTTTCAGCATTCCTAAATCGACAAATGCGACCTGTAAGGATTAGACAATAGTTACAAGTTATTTCGTACTTTCGTCATTTTTGTTGAAAATTAACGACACTGAATTAACACAGAACCGTTCACCTGTGGTCTTTGGGCCATCTGGAAAAACGTGACCTAAATGGCTATCACAGGCGGTACAACGGATCTCTACACGCTTCATTCCGTGACTTAGATCTTCTATATAGCGTACTGCTTCATCATTCACTGGGGCATCAAAGCTTGGCCAACCACACCCAGAGTCATATTTGTTATCCGACAGAAACAAAGGGCTTTCACAGCATGTGCAGCTATAGACGCCAGTCTTATGGTTGTGCAGTAACTTGCCGCTATATGGGGCTTCAGTACCACGCTCACGACACACTGAAAATTCGTCGTCCGTTAGGCGCTCACGCCAGTATTCATCAGGCTTTATCATATTTCCTCCCTTTTGAATCACGTTAATATCTCTCCACATTCTCAGTTATTATATTTACTTTTTTCTATAAAGGCTTGCATATGAGTCGTTTTGTAGCACATACTTTCTCACCAGGAAACATTGTACATATACACTCATAAGTGAATCATCATTTAGGGGTATTTTACCCAACTGGAAGGGTACAGAGCCACTTGCAATGGTCAATTTTCAATCACTTACACCCAATTGTTAAGAAAAGCGTCGCTTTTTTTTGACATTAAACAAGTTAAGTCGGATTATCTATTGCAGATGTATACTGGATTCTGTAATTTTACTACCAGTTATCTTTAATCAGAAATTAAGTTGTGGAGCAACTACAATGACTATCAAAGTAGGTATTAACGGTTTTGGCCGTATCGGCCGTTTCGTATTCCGCGCAGCTCAAGAGCGTGCAGACATCGAAGTAGTAGGTATTAACGATCTAATCGACGTAGAGTACATGGCATACATGCTTAAGTACGACTCAACTCACGGCCGTTTCAACGGTACTGTTGAAGTTGAAGGCGGTAACCTAATCGTTAACGGTAAAACTGTACGTGTTACAGCTGAGCGTAACCCAGAAGACCTTAAGTGGGATGCTATCGACGTAGACGTAGTTGCTGAAGCAACTGGTCTTTTCCTAACTGACGAGACTGCACGTAAGCACATCACTGCTGGCGCTAAGAAAGTAGTTCTTACTGGTCCTTCTAAAGATGCAACTCCAATGTTCGTAATGGGCGTTAACCAAGCATCTTACGCTGGTCAAGACATCGTTTCTAACGCTTCTTGTACTACTAACTGTCTTGCACCTATCGCTAAAGTACTTAACGATAAGTGGGGCATTGAGTCTGGTCTTATGACTACAGTTCACGCTACTACAGCAACTCAAAAAACTGTAGATGGCCCTTCTGCTAAAGACTGGCGCGGTGGCCGTGGTGCTTCTCAAAACATCATCCCATCTTCAACTGGTGCTGCTAAAGCTGTAGGCGTTGTTCTTCCAGAACTAAACGGCCTTCTAACTGGTATGGCTTTCCGTGTACCAACTGCTAACGTATCTGTAGTTGACCTAACAGTTAACCTAAAAGAAGCTGCATCTTACGAAGAAATTTGTGCTGCAATGAAAGAAGCTTCTGAAGGCGAAATGGCTGGCGTTCTTGGTTACACTGAAGACCAAGTAGTATCACAAGATTTCATCGGTGAAGTTCAAACTTCAGTATTCGATGCTAAAGCTGGTGTTGCTCTAACTGACAAATTCGTTAAAGTTGTATCTTGGTACGACAACGAAATCGGTTACTCAAACAAAGTTCTAGACCTAATCGCTCACATCTCTAAGTAATTTCTTTTTAGAAATCGCTTTAGATAAGCATTAGCGAAGACTGTTTTGAGCAGACTTTGAAAAAGGCGACCTTAGTGTCGCCTTTTTAATGCCTGCTATCTTTTAAACCGCGTCTGTCTAAGCTCATCAAGATAGCCCAAACGCAAAATTCAATTCTAATACTGACTCTGCTTGTTACTCATGAAAACACAAGCATCACTCTAGTCAGCATTTGAATTCAATTTCCTTAGAAGGATCATGTAATGGATTTATCTACTCTACCTGCACTGGCGGTACTTTCTGACAACGTCACTATCGTTGAACACGAAGGTGTAAAACTGGTTCGCGTTATCCACGATAAAGCAAACGCAGCGATTTCACTGTTTGGCGGCCATGTGGTGTCATTCCAACCGCAAGGTCAAGAAGACCTAATTTGGATGAGCCAACAAGCTAAGTTCGATGGTAAAACGGCTCTGCGTGGTGGTATTCCAGTATGTTGGCCTTGGTTTGGTCGCATTGCAGCACCAGCACATGGTTTTGCCCGTTCAAGTGAATGGCAATTGGTTGAACACCGTGAAAGCGAAGCTGGCGTGATTGTTAGCTTAGGTCTGAAGCCAAGCGAAGAGACGCTAGCAGTATGGCCTCATCAGTTTGATGCTCGCTTGAATGTTGAGATCGGCGAACAACTAAAAGTAACGCTGGACGTGAAGAACACTGATTCTCAGCCATGGACTTTCTCTGGTGCACTACACACTTACCTAAACGTTGGCGATATCCACAACACAACCACCACTGGTATGGGTGCTGAGTACATTGATAGCCTGCAAGGTGGCAAGAACTGCCAAGGTGGATCTGAACTGGTACTGACCGACACGATTGACCGCGTTTACACGCAACCAGAAGCGCAAATCTTTGTTGCTGACAAGAAGCTGGATCGCACGCTAACAGTTGAAAACCACGGTCATAACTCTGCAGTACTGTGGAACCCGTGGGCAGAAGGCGCTGCAAGTATGGGCGACATGCAAGACGATGGTTACCTAACTATGATGTGCGTAGAATCAACACTGCACGCGCCAAGCCTAGAAGCCGGTAAAACACTCCGGCCGGGTGAAAACCACCAACTGATCACTGTGATTAGTGCCCAATAACCGTATAAATACAGTTATAAAAAACGATTTTTGAGCGGCTTTATGTCGCTCTTTTACTTTTTGGTTTTAGCTCGTTACACTTGCGCTGTCTATTCTCCTTTAGAGGTCTCCATGACTTACCAATGCCCTTTGTGTCACCAACCTTTATCTCAAAACGATCGTACGTTTAAGTGTGAAAAGAACCATCAGTTCGACCTAGCGAAAGAAGGCTACGTCAATTTGATGCCTGCGCACCACAAACGCTCAAAAGATCCAGGTGACAACAAAGAGATGATGCAGGCACGTCGTCGCTTCCTTGAAGGTAACCACTATGACCCAATGCGCCAAGCGGTGGTGACGTTGTGTTCTCGCTATCTACCAGAAGAGACGCCTAGCCTATTGGATATTGGTTGTGGCGAAGGTTATTACACCAACGAAATTGCTGTGAATCTTCAAGAAAAGAAAGGGGCTACTTTTGGCCTAGACATTTCTAAGATTGCTATCAAATACGCCGCTAAACGCTACCCTGCTGTCGACTTCTCAGTTGCATCAAGCCATCGCCTACCCTTTGCTGAAAACAGCTTAGACGGAATTCTACGCATTTACGCGCCTTGCAAGGCTGAAGAGTTACAACGCACCATCAAAGATAATGGTGTGGTGATCACCGTGACACCAGCTAGCCGACACCTGTATCAACTGCGTGATGCAATTTATGATGGCGTTCGCTTGCACGACGAAGATCCAGAAGTGATCGAAGGTTTTACGCTTGAGCATCAAGAGCAACTAAACTATATGATGGAACTATCGGGGTCAGATGCATTCGACCTGCTACAGATGACGCCGTTTGCTTGGAAGGCGAGTGAAGAGTTTAAACTACAACTCACCGAGGCAGAGCAATTCAACTGTGAAGCTGACTTTATGCTGCGAGTGTACCGCAAACAAATTTAATTGATATTGATTATCGTTTGCATTGAAATCTTATCTTGCCTCCTTTAGTATGCGTGTTCTTCAAGGAGGCATTTCATGCAACGTATTATTCTTATCGGATTAGCTACTCTTCTCACGGCTTGTGCTAGTCAACCTGCAAAAGACACTTCTCAAAAAGTGGCTCAAACGGAATCCGTTTCCACATTCTATGACTACCAGTTCGCTTCTCCACAAGGCGAAACACTTTCTCTCGATGCATTACCCGAGCAGCTGATTGACGCTGATGTGGTTCTAATTGGCGAATGGCACACGCATTCTGCCATTCACCGCTTCCAAACCGACTTCTTAAAAGCGCGCCGCAACGCAACATCAAACATTGCGCTTTCAATGGAACAGTTCACTCGAGAGCACCAAGCCACACTTGACCAATACTTAAACGGCGAAATTGGCGAACAAATTCTCATGTCTCAAGCGGCAGCTTGGCCAAATTACGAAAGTGATTACCGCGCGTTAGTTGAGTTCGCAAAAGCCAACGACGTCGATGTTATTGCGGCAAATGCACCAAAGCCATTCGTGCAGTGTATTGGCCGTAAAGGATTGCCTTACCTAGACCAATTATCGACCGAGCAACGCCAATGGATTGCTGCCGAAGTGGATACTGGCGATAGCCCTTACAAAGAAAAGTTCATGGCTTCTATGCATCACGGTACGCCAGAGCAAACAGAAAAGCAGTTTGCCGCTCAGGTTACCTGGGACGAAACCATGGCTGAGTCGATTGTGGATTACCTAGCATCAAACCCTGATAAACAAGTGATTCACGTGGCTGGCAAGTTCCACACCGAGGGTGGTTTAGGGACGGCGGCATCAATTCTACGTCGTAACCCTGATTTAAAAATCGCCATCATCAGCCCGGTTGAAGCGATCTCATCGGATAGCGGTGATTATCAGCTTGAAGTGCTTTCGCCGCCGGCTCGCTTTGTAAAGAAACAGAACCGAATGAAGGCATACAAGCATCTGTCAAAACGTAGCGCTAGCCTAGAGTGTGAGTAGGATCTGTTGATCCACTCTTCTAAGCTAAAGAGTCGATGGGCTAATCCTAGATAATTAGCCCATCGTCACAACTTGATCACGTTCCCGTCATTCATCCTAACTCTATCTAAAATCAAACATTCTTATCGGCACAAGACTTGCTTAGTAAATAGACGATTTAACCAAGCAGACGAAAATGTAATGTGCGAATAAAAAAACATCACTATCGATGATTAATTGCACAAGTTTTTCACACCTCTGCCGATACTATATTTAAGGATAGGTAAGGAGAGCTATATGACGCCAGTAGGAACGAGTAATACTCAGCTGTATTCGCCTTCGCAGATGAACGCTAAGAGTTCAGCTAACGAAGCTGAAAAGCCTACACCGCTTAAGGTTGAGCAAAATACGGTTAGGCTTTCTGATGAAGGCAAAGCACTCTTATCTGCCCTAAAAGAAATTGATAAAGAAGCGAAGAAAGTCGAAGCAGAAAACGCGACAGTTACCGATAAAGTTGAGTCATTCGCTCATGGTGCCTTGGGTATGGATCACCCAGATAAGATTGAAGAAGAAGATGATGGTTCTTATTCAGCGGGGCAATACCTGTCCGCAGCGGCAACCGTAGGCGGTATTCTTCTCGCACTCATTTAGCCTTGCCAACCTATCGCATTCTCTAGAATAAAAGCGATTTATCGTTACGACAATAGACCCGATTAGGTCTAAAAAACGAGTTCATTCCATAATTCCGCTCTCATTTTAATGGAATAATACTCGTGAAAAACACTTTTGAGCTTATCGATAAGCCAACCTTTTTTGGTGCTATAGCACTCCTACTCACGATAGTTTTCCCGCTCATTTTGTTCCCTGCACAGGGCGCAGACTGGATTGCGGTTGCGAAAACATTCATGACTGATCAACTCGGATTCCTGTATCTTGCTCTAGGTCTCGCAGCCTGTGCATTTATGGTGTACGTAGTATTCAGTGATATGGGACAAATTAAACTGGGCGAAGCTGATGAAGAGCCTGAGTTTAAAACTGCATCATGGGCTGCCATGCTATTTTGTGGCGGTATCGGTGCAAGTATCTTGTATTGGGGCTGTATTGAGTGGGCTTACTACTACCAATCACCGCCTTTCCAACTAGAACCTGGCAGTGAAGAAGCAGTACGCTGGGCTGCGACCTACGGCCTATTCCACTGGGGACCAATCGCATGGTCTATCTACCTAATCCCGGCAATTCCTATCGCTTACTTCTTCTACGTACGTAAACAACCTGTTCTAAAGATTTCAAGCGCATTAATGCCTGTTCTTGGTGAACACCGTAGTAAAGGCGTACCAGGAAAGATCGTTGATATCCTATTCATTTTCGGTCTATTAGGCGGCGCTGCAACAACATTAGGTTTAGCCGCTCCTCTGATCACTGAAGGTCTAAATCACCTATTTAGTCTACCTAAAAATAACCTAACGCAAGTGATGGTGCTTTTAGTGTGTACTGCGATTTTTGCTTACTCATCTTATGCTGGATTGGAAAAAGGCATCAAGATCCTAAGTAACATCAACTTCTGGGGTGCGATGGGTCTACTGGCTTTCGTTCTGATCGCGGGTCCAACAATCTTCATGTTAGAAACAGGCTTAGACTCAATTGGTCGTCTACTGTCTAACTTCTTCGTGATGGCAACGTGGGCTGAACCATTTGGTGGTTACGGTACATTCGAAAACACTCACTTCCCACAAGACTGGACGATTTTCTACTGGGCATGGTGGCTAGTATTTGCACCGAGTATGGGTCTGTTTGTTGCGCGTATATCTCGCGGCAGAACCATCAAACAAATGGTGTCAGGGTCGATCTTCTTTGGTTCTCTAGGTTGTTTCCTGTTCTTCATGATCTTAGGTAACTACGGCCTATCACTGCAGCTTTCTGGTGAGCTAGATGTCGTTGCCATTTTGAATGCGGAAGGCGCAACCAAAGCTATCTTCTCGATGCTTGCACAATTGCCAATGAGCACGTTAGTGATCGCCGTATTTACACTGTTGTGTATTATTTTTACTGCGACAACCTTTGACTCTATATCTTACATTCTGGCTTCTGTGGTTCAGAACAACGTGACCGAAGAGCCAATGCGCTGGAAC
Source organism: Vibrio sp. 10N.247.311.12 (assembly GCF_041467515.1). NCBI lineage: Bacteria > Pseudomonadati > Pseudomonadota > Gammaproteobacteria > Vibrionales > Vibrionaceae > Vibrio > Vibrio sp. 10N.247.311.12. The sequence continues at coordinate 107,316 of NZ_JBFSUV010000002.1, read as the reverse complement.
CGTATGTTCTGGGCATTTACTCTGTCGTTCTTACCAACGATTCTAATGTTCTTAGGCGGTCTAAGTACGCTACAAACGGCGGCGATTGTTGGTGGCTTACCACTGCTTGCTATCTCTGTGATGCTGATGATTTCAGCGGTTCGTGCGACTAACCTCGACCTACGCCATCAAGATGCGTATATCGAGCCAACGATCAACATCGAAGAACTGCCAGACATGGACCCTTGGTCTGCTGAAGGTATGGCGTTGGCTCAGTTTGAGAAAGAAAGAGATGCAGCACAAGAAGCCGCAGAACTTGAGCGTGTTGCTTACACAGAACTTGCCGCAGTGAAGAAAGAAATTCGCGCTTATGTGTTAGAACAAGGTTCACAAATGGAAACTCACGAGTTACCAGAGAACCTACAACAAGCACTTGAGCAGGCCGAGAGTAATCTTAGTGCCGCACAAGCGAAAAAGATCGAGTTATCTGAGCAAGCTCAGAATGCTCGTATCACGTTCAACCAGGTGGTTGCAGACTTACCGCTTGCTTGACATTAGCCATGACACAGTCCATTGATTTGGACCCTCCTAAATACGACAAAGGCTCACAGAAATGTGAGCCTTTTTTTATTCGGGTGATTGACTAGTCTTCGTTAACTAGCGGTTCGGGTGGTTCAAGATGTGTTCTTCCCAATCGACAACATCGATTTCGTATACCACTTTGTTACGAACGCTTTCACCTGCTGCATGCATCTCTGTTTTTGATCCGGTGATCAACGGGTGCCATTCAGGAATCGGCTTAGATTCTGATAAAAGGCGGTAAGCACAAGTGTCTGGTAGCCAGTGAAACTCATCGATCTTGTCACGAGTCAGCTTCAAACACTCTTCACCTGAAGTGAAGCGGTTCGGGTAATCTTTACACGAACATGTTTTGTCGTTTAACCAGCTACACGCCACATTGGTGTAGTAAACTTCATCGCTATCTTCATCCATTAGTTTATGTAGGCAGCACTTACCACAACCGTCGCAAAGTGATTCCCACTCATTCTCGGTCATCTGTTCTAGTGTCTTTTCTTGCCAAAATGGATTCGTCATAGGATTACTTCTTACTCTTTTACTGGGGTGCGTGTTATACCGCTAGCCCATAAAAAGTTCAAGGATAATAATTGTTCATTCTTTGATTCAATCAACAGCTGTCACTCTCATCATTTTTTGCTACTATCGCGCACCCTGTTATTTAGTGAGTTTAATTTGATGGAATGTCGCCTAGGTTGTGGAGCATGCTGTATCGCTCCAAGTATTACATCTGCTATTCCTGGAATGCCTAATGGTAAGCCTGCTGGGGTACGCTGCATCCAATTAAATGAGCAAGATCTCTGCAAATTATTTGGTCAACCTTCACGCCCGAAGGTATGTCACCAATTCAAAGCTTGCCCTGTCATTTGTGGTAAAACCGACCAAGAAGCCCTTGATAACCTGATCGAGTTAGAAGCCATTACCTAAGATTATCTGACCTTTTCTTCCTCCTATATATCTAAGATTTCACAATTCTTCGAAATCTAAACTATCTTGTTGATACTGGTACAGATTAATAAGGATCGTTATGAATAGGTATATCGCAGAAATATTCGGTACATTTTGGTTGGTGTTAGGTGGTTGTGGTAGTGCCGTCTTAGCCGCTGCTTTTCCCGATGTAGGTATCGGCTTACTCGGGGTTTCCCTCGCGTTTGGTTTAACCGTACTCACCATGGCTTTTGCTATTGGCCATATATCCGGCTGTCATCTCAACCCTGCTGTTACAATAGGTCTTTGGAGCGGTGGCCGCTTTGATGCCAAAGACGTCGCACCTTACATTATTGCCCAGGTCATTGGCGGTATTATCGCGGGTGGTGTGTTATTCGTGATTGCTTCAGGCCAAGCTGGTTTTGACGCTGCAGCATCTGGCTTTGCTTCAAATGGTTATGGTGAACACTCACCGGGCGGCTACTCGCTCACAGCAGCTCTCGTTTGTGAAGTGGTCATGACCATGGTGTTCCTATTCGTGATCATGGGCGCAACTGATTCAAAAGCGCCTGCTGGGTTTGCACCCATTGCGATTGGTCTCTGTTTGACCTTGATTCACCTTATCAGTATTCCTGTAACCAACACCTCTGTGAACCCTGCTCGAAGTACCGGCGTGGCTGTATTTGTCGGTGATTGGGCCGTTTCGCAATTGTGGCTATTCTGGGTTGCACCGATTATTGGTGCTGTAATTGGCGCGATGATATACAAAGCGGTAAGAGGTTCAGATTAAGCGCTGAAAAACGTCTAAAGCAATAAAAGAAAAAGCCGCTTAGTGATGCTTCACCAAGCGGCTTTTTTAGATCTTATGACGACCGAGTAAGGAGTGCGAAAGCGTGGTGCCATCCACCAGCTCTAGCTCACCACCAACGGGAACACCATGAGCGATACGGCTAGCGTTCACTTCATGGGCATTACATAGCTCAGCAATGTAGTGCGCTGTCGCTTCCCCTTCAACTGTTGGGTTAGTCGCTAGGATTACTTCAGAGATATCACCACGACGCAGGCGGTAGTCCAAAACATCGAGACCGATGTCACTTGGACCAATACCATCAAGTGGTGAAAGGTGGCCCATCAATACAAAGTAACGGCCTGAATATTGGCCAGTCGCTTCTATTGCTGCAATGTCTGCAGGGCTTTCTACTACACAGATTTGACCATTTTCCTGACGTTTAGGATTGGTACAAATGTGGCAAGTATCTTCTTCAGTAAAAGTACGGCACTCATTACAGTGACCAATTTCGGTCATTGCTTGGCTAAGAGCTTCAGCCAATTGTAGGCCGCCTTTTCTATCGCGCTGTAACAAATGAAAGGCCATACGCTGCGCCGACTTGGGGCCAACCCCAGGTAGACAACGTAAGGCCTCCATCAAATGCTCCAGCATATGACTGGTACGCATATTTAACCGTTCTAATGTTCAAGTAATAGCCTGTTCAACACAAACCACCACCTGAATTAACCTTTAAGAATAAGTTACTTAGAAAGGCATCTTCATACCTGGTGGAAGTTGCATTCCGCCAGTTACGCTAGCCATTTTCTCTTTTTGAGTTTCTTCAACGCGACGAGCCGCATCGTTGAAAGCAGCAGCGATAAGATCTTCAAGCATCTCTTTATCGTCTTCCATTAGGCTTTCATCGATATCAACACGGCGAACGCTGTGGCTACCAGTGATCGTTACTTTTACAAGGCCAGCACCTGACTCACCTGTAACTTCCATATTTGCGATTTCTTCTTGAAGCTTTTGCATGCGCTCTTGCATTTGCTGGGCTTGCTTCATCATGTTGCCCATACCGCCTTTACCAAACATGTTAATACTCTCTGGTCTAATTGGTTTATTAAAATTAATTAAGCTATACGAGCTTAAATGGGGGTTAAAACAGTGTGATTCAACCCCTCGATGTTCAGTTCTCAGATTTGCTTATCTGGGATGATATGCCGGTCACTAAACAAGAAAACGTTCTAGATAGGACGAACGCTGTCTCTGTCGAGTTCAGCGGCAAAACGTCTTTCAATGAACTGTACGTTGGCATCGTTTTCTAAAGCGGTAAACGCGTCTTTCAACTTACCTTGATACAATCGTTCTCGTAATTCTAGCGGCGTTTCTCCACCATCACCGATTTCAACACTCAAATGACACTCTTCTCCAAGCACAGTATTGAGAGACTGCAATAACTCACTCTGCGCGCGGTCGGTATTCAAGTGAGCTTGGCTCGCTCTTAACGTTAAAGTGATTGATGTGTCGTTTTTAGCAAACACTGAGTTCAATGCTAACTGTTCAACAAGCTTGGCTGTGTCTAGCTTTTGAATCGTGGCTGACCATTCATCTTGAGCAATCGACTCTTGAAGCAATTTATCGACCATTTCTGGTGTCTTAATATGCTCCAACGCACGTTTGATCTGAGTAGGTGTAAGCTCTTTGCTCACCTCTTTCACTACAGGTTTAGACGGTTTCCAGCGATAAGGTTCATTATCGTTGGTCACATTTTCTGTCGAAGAGGCTGATAAAGAAGCTGGCGACACCCGCTCAGAACCACCGTGTTGCTGAGCAACTCGATCAAGAACTGAAGTTTTAGCTGGTGTCGCTTTAGCCTTTTTTGGCGCCGAGCCTTTGTTTTCTGTTGCCGAACTGCCTCTACGTTGAGAACGTAATTGGTGGCGTAAACCACTCATAGGCGAAGTTGCACGCGCTGGCTGCTCTTGCGGAGCAGAAGGTGCAGCGCTTGGCTGTTGAACCGGACTCTGGTTTTGATAATTCGTTTGTTGCTGCTGAGGCTGCTCTGCACCGTAGCTTGGACGCTCATCATAAGCAGGAGGCGCGTCATACTGGCTATGCGGGTAATCCTGCTCAGGATAACCTTGGTTGCCTGAATGTTCAGCGTAACCTTGCGAATCTGAATACTGTGCTGGAGCCTGTTGCACCGGTTGCTGCTGCATAGCTTGCTGTTGAGGCGCCTGTTGTTGCATCTGAGGCTGTCTCGGAGCTGCCATTGGCGCAGGTTGACTCACTGACTGAGCAACGTTCTGAGCTTGAGCTGCTGGAACTGGCGCTGGGCTTGCCGACTGAGTCGAGATTGCAGTAGCAACCGCTTGTTCAGCAGGTCTAAAGGCCAACATGCGTAAAACTACCATCTCAATACCAACACGAGCAGTTGGCGATAACGGTAAGTCTTCACGACCTTTCAACACGATCTGGTAGTAGAGTTGAATGTCTTGTGGGCTAAGCGCTTTGCTCAGTAGTTCAAGCTTCTCAGCGTCAGGCTGTGCCTTATCTAATGTAGATGGCAAAGCTTGGAACATCGCAAGACGATGCAGTTGGGCCGCAAGCTGATTCAGCAAACCATCCCACTCAACACCGTTCTCAGCAAGGCTTTGGATACACGCCATCGCTTGCTGTGGCTGCTTACTGCTAATCGCTTCAAGCAAGTGGATAGCTTGGTCGGTATCCAGTGTTCCGAGCATGTGAGCAACAGTATCTGTTACGACATTGCCATTACCCAATGCGATAGCTTGGTCTGTAAGGCTTAGCGCATCACGCATACTGCCATCAGCAGCATGAGCAATCATTCCAAGCGCACGAGATTCAGACGTCACATCTTCTTGTTCAAGAATATGATCGAGCTGCTCGTGAATATTATCAACGCTGATCGGCTTAAGATGGAACTGCAAACAACGCGACAAGATAGTCACTGGAAGCTTCTGTGGATCCGTTGTTGCGAGCAAGAATTTCACATACTCAGGCGGCTCTTCTAAGGTCTTTAGAAGCGCGTTAAAGCTGTGCCTGGAAAGCATGTGGACTTCATCGATTAGGTAAACCTTGAAGCGACCACGTGCAGGCTTGTACTGAACATTGTCCAGAAGCTCGCGGGTATCTTCTACCTTAGTTCGTGATGCCGCATCGATCTCGAGCAGGTCAACAAAGCGACCTTCATCGATTTCTTTACAGGTTGCACATTCACCACAAGGTGTTGAGGTAATGCCTGTTTCACAGTTGAGTCCCTTAGCAAACAAACGACCGATGGTTGTTTTACCAACACCTCGTGTACCGCTGAACAGGTATGCATGGTGCAACCTGTTCTGGCTAAGGGCATTCTCTAATGCTGTTAAAACATGGGCTTGACCAACCACTTCTTTGAATTTGGTTGGTCGCCATTTTCGCGCTAACGCAAGATAGCTCATGAATAATTCCGAAAAGGATTAGTGACCGTCGAATTCGCAGATGCTAAACACTTCTAGACCTAAGCCTTGTAAGCGCTTGTCACCACCGATTTCTGGAAGGTTAATAACAAATGCAGCGTGTTCTACCACACCACCAAGCTGACGAATCAACTTTGTTGTTGCTTCAATCGTACCGCCCGTTGCTAGCAAATCATCAACCATCAACACTTTATCGCCTTCAACGATAGCATCAGTATGGATTTCTAGAGTGTCGGTGCCGTACTCAAGCTCATAAGATTGTGCCACAGTTTGACGAGGCAGCTTGCCCGGCTTACGAACAGGAATGAAGCCAACACCTAGCTCAAGTGCCAAAGGCGCACCAAATAGGAAACCACGAGCTTCAGTACCAACGATCTTAGTAAAGCCCATGTCCTTGTATGTTTCCGCTAGCAGGTCGATAGTCGCTTTGTAAGCTACTGGATCTTCCATCAAGCTTGTTACGTCACGGAACAAAATACCCGCTTTAGGGTAATCAGGAATGCTTTTGATGCTTGCTTTGATCAGAGAGATTTTTTCTGTGTTCATAATCTTATGCACTTCATTAGGCCGCTTTCCAAACTCTCGTTAACGAATCAAACATCAACGCTCGGAATTAAGGAAAGGTACGATTGGTATTCATTGCAACGAGAGTCATAACTCTGATTGCTGAAATAATAAACGCCCGCTATACAAGCAGGCACACTGGCTTAATGGTAGTGATTTTCTTTGCTGTCAGCAACCAACTCATGGGTTGGAAGTCGCATAAACCATGTGAGAAGAATAACAAGTACACAAATTAGGAAAGCCTTGACCCAAATGATAGGGGCAAAGTAGATGGATAACGCAAAACTCAACAAGATAAAGAATACGCCACGCGTTTTAACTTGTTTGGTGACGGCACCGTGTTGATACCAATTGTTCAGCAAAGGACCCAGCGTTTTGTGCTCATGCATCCATTTATGAACTTTCGGATTGCTTCGCATGAAGCATGCGCTGGCAAGAAGGAGAAAAGGAGTGGTTGGCAGAACGGGCAAAACTATCCCTAGAACTGCGAGAAATATACAAAGGCCACCAGCAATATTGAGGCTTAAAACTCGAACGCTAATTGTGGCCTCCTTGAGTTAGCTATCACCAATCGGCGACGACAGCTTAACTAGAATGTTGCGTAACCATTGAATACACGGATCAACGTAAGTGTTGCTGGTAGCAATGGAATCATTAAAAATGCGGCTAAAAATCCTAAAAAGTAGAATACATTAAACGGGTCTTGAAAGTCTTTGTTATCTGCCATGATTGCTTCTTGTTTTTGTTAGTGAAGGTAAGTATCCGGCGAACCAAACCCGCTTTGCTAAATCGACATTTAACAAAAAAGGCATAGCCACACCATTTGCGCAACTATACCTTAATCAATTATTCACAAAAACCGAGGAAATATAGGGTTAATCAGTAGACCCTTGGTGTATGTCTAAACTAAAACTTGCCGCTCCAAGTAGGCTCAACGACAGTTGGCAGCCCTGTTCGATCGGAAGGTCCCGCGTAATAAAGTTCTTCTTGCAGTTCTCACCCAAGCGCTCACCTGCTGCAATATATTGATTCAATTCACCATTCGACCATTGCCCGTCTAGACCCGCAGGCAAAATGGAGATGGTTCCCTCGGCAAGGTCAGCAACACCAAACAAGGCATTCACTGGGGTGGAGCATTTAGAGCAACGAATCCCCTTCTCTAAGATTTCAGCAATATCTTTGAGATCAACATTAAAATCTTTTCTGTTTCTTATGTAATCGTGGAACAGCGCTCTCACTAACAATGTTGTCGCGGAGCCGCCATTATCAGACGACGATGAATCGACGAGGTAAAAAGCAAACTGCCCGTTCATCATCCACGCATAGTCAAACACAAGTGGCATCATCTCTGTTGATTGCAGTAACCGGTAACTGCAACGCCATGAGCCTTGTCGCGTATCTTTCTCTGGAAGCAGCGCATGCAGTAAGTCTTTTGCTGCGCTTGGGTTATCTTGAAGGTAATTCAGGTGCCAATGCAGTTCTTGGTCTTCAGGGATCTCTCCCCCATCATCCACACAGAACCATTGGCTCGAAAAATCTCGTTGGTCTGAAATGTTATCGAACGAATCTGTCAATGTATTCGCAATCGCACTTCCTAGGTGACGGTGATCCTCTAACGGCTTCGCCAAGAAGTCTTTAATACCAAATCGCAAGGCTTTCGCCACGTCAGACATATCATCAGTGCCAGACACAACGATCATAGGCAGTGACGGGTACTCTAAACTGATCTCTTCCACAAGCTCTATGCCATCAAGTATTGGCATTGATAAGTCACACACAATTAAATCTGGCGCTGAGTCTCTAAGTTTCTGCAAAGCGTCCAGTCCATTTTCAGCCTCAACCACTTTATAACCGACCTTGTCTAGGTACGCGCTGGTTATACGGCGAAAAATAGGATCATCATCAACCAACATCACGCATTTTTGGTTAATTACTTCCTGAGCCGAGGTCATTACTGGCTGACTGTGAGTTTTGTACATAATCTATAACCTCACAAAACTAAGTCGAATTATTATTGTTATCTGTTCTAAGAACTAATATAAAACTTAGTAATAAAATGCTAAATACACAAATTTGCACTCTTTGCTGGTAATTCGTGACGAGGGTTGGAATACTTGTAAATAGTGCAACGAGTTGACGTAACGCAAACATTGATCTCACTGTTACGTATAAATTAGATGAGATTGTAAACAAATGTGTCTGGATTTATGAAATTAGATGATTTAAACCTCTTTCGACTCGTCGTTGAAAATGGGAGCTACACCGCAACATCGCGCAAGACTATGATTCCGGTTGCGACCATCACACGACGCATCCAAGCCTTAGAAGATTCTTTGAACCTTAGGCTTCTCAATAGACACGCGCGTAAACTTTCTTTAACAGAGGCAGGCGAACGTTTCTTCAATGAATGCTCTCCGCTATTGCAACGTCTCTCTTCTACTGCAGAAGAGTTAACTGACGTGTGCAAAGGCGCTTCCGGTAAGATTCGTATTACGGCACCCTCAAACCTGACCAAGCGCATGATGATGCCAATGTTCAGTGAATTCATGACTCAATACCCTGATATCAATATTGAGCTGATGATGAACAACCAAGCGGATCAGCTGGATCCAACGGAGTGGGACGTAATTTTCCGAGTCGGCCCTCAGCGTGATTCAAGCCTAATCGCTCGAAAAATCAGTGAAGTCAAAGATATTCTTATAGCGAGCCCTGAGTACTTAGCGAAGAACCCAGCTCCAAGCCATGCTGAAGAGCTAGCGAACCATTCGCTACTCAAAGGCTACCCGCTGATTAAGTGGCAGCTGAGTAATTCGAATGAAGAGACGGTGGTGAATAGCGAGAAAGGCCGTTTCAACGCCAATGCGCTTAATGTCGTAAGACAAGCGTGCTCAGAAGGCCTAGGTATCACCCTGATGCCTGACGTGATGATTCGTGAATACATTGAAGATGGCAGCTTAGTGCAAGTCTTAGAAGACTGGAGCGCTAACCCTCGTGATATTTACATGCTTTATAACCACAAAGACCATCTACCAGAGAAAGTGAGGTTGTTTATTGATTTTGTGATCGCATACCACATTCATTAAGGTCAATCCCCTTCTCTATAAACAAAAAACCAGAGCCAATGCTCTGGTTTTTTATTTTCTGTATCGCTAGCGAAACTCTGTATGACTAACGAAACGCTAGTTAAGCGCCTTCGTTGTGTAACTCTAAGTTAGCAAGATCTTGTTGAATCTCACGCTGAACCTTTGAGTCGTCATTACGCAAAGAGTCTAGGAAATCTAGGTACACTTGGTCGATATCGCCCGTTACATACTCGCCGTTAAATACAGAAGTATCAAAACGAGAGATGTCTTGATTGCCCATGCCCACTGCAGAAATCAGATCTGGTAGCGTTTGGAAAATCAAGGCGTCTGCGCCAATCTGCTTACAAATCGTTTCGTTATCACGACCATGAGCAATCAACTCTGTCGCGCTCGGCATATCAATGCCGTAAACGTTAGGGAAGCGAACCTCTGGAGCAGCTGAAACCATGAAGACCTTATTTGCGCCGGAATCACGAGCCATCTCAATGATCTGCTCTGATGTTGTGCCGCGAACGATAGAATCGTCAACCAGAAGAACGTTCTTACCTTTAAACTCAGAACGGATTGCGTTGAGCTTACGGCGAACCGACTTCTTACGTTGTTGCTGACCTGGCATGATGAATGTGCGGCCAACATAGCGGTTTTTCACGAAACCTTGACGGTATGGCTTATTGATCGCTTGAGCGATTCGTAGCGCAATATCGTTTGATGTTTCAGGGATTGGAATAACTACATCAATGTCTAAGTCTGCGTACTCTTCTTTAATACGCATACCAAGCATCTCACCCATCTCAACGCGTGCGCTGTAAACCGAGATTTTGTCGATGAATGAATCTGGGCGTGCAAAGTATACAAACTCAAAGATACATGGGTTTAGTTGTGGGTTGTCTGCACATTGCTTAGTGAAAAGCTCACCGTCAAACGTTGCGTAGATAGCTTCACCTGGTGCTACGTCGCGCATGAAGTCGAAACCAACAGCATCGAGTGCTACCGATTCAGACGCAACCATGTACTCTGTTTTACCTTGAACTTCACGCTTACCAAGACACAATGGACGAATACCATGTGGGTCACGGAATGCGATCATACCGTGGCCGATGATCATCGCCGTTACGGCGTAAGCACCACGAATTGTACGATGCACATTTGCCACAGCGCGGAAAACGTCATCTGAAGTTACGTTACCTTTAACAGTATCGATCTCATGAGCTAATACGTTCAGTAGAACTTCAGAGTCAGAGGTTGTGTTTACATGACGACGGTCTTTTTCGAACAACTTCTCACGAACTTCGTTTGCGTTCGTCAGGTTACCGTTGTGCGCCAACGTAATGCCAAAAGGAGAGTTTACGTAGAAAGGCTGAGCTTCAGACGCACTTGAACTACCCGCAGTAGGATAACGAACATGGCCAATACCAACTTCACCTTGTAGGCGCTGCATGTGTTTTGCTTCAAAAACATCTTTTACTAAACCGTTCGCCTTACGCAGACGGAAACGATTGCTTTCTATGGTACAAATACCAGCGGCATCTTGGCCACGATGCTGCAATACCGTTAAAGCGTCATAAATAGACTGGTTTACAGGTGTTGAACCCACGATTCCAACAATACCACACATGTCCTAATCCTCGATTTTTCGACATTAACTGGCGCTAGAGCGCGCCAGATAAGAAACTAGATGTTGCTTGTAAATGCTCGAAGAACGGCGCAATGATTCGACTAAATTCTGGAACCAATTGCGAATTCTTCCACCACTCAGAACTTGGGAATGCAGTAAACGCATCCATGAAAAACAACACTGCAGAAACAATCAAAACACCACGTAAGCCACCAAAGACGACACCGAGGATTCTGTCTGTACCTGACAGGCCTGTTTTCTGAACTAGTTGACCGATGACATAGTTAACTAAGGCACCCACAACTAACGTTGCAACAAACAATGCTGCTATCGCAGTTCCGTTTCGAAACATCTCATCTTCGATATTGGTGAAGTACATCGCTAATTTAGCGTAGTACTGGCTAGCAATAAAAAATGCTCCAAACCAAATAACGAGTGACAAGGCTTCTTTAGCGAAACCACGAACTAAACTGATCACGGCAGAGAAGCCGATCACGCCTAAAATGACAAAATCTAACCAATTCATGAATTCTTCATCTTAAGTTGGCGCGCATTTTAACAGAAAAAATGCTGACGCAAACGTTTTCTTATGGATTTAACGGTTTAAATTTGAGCAACTGGCCTTTTGAACCCGTAATTTTTTCTAATTCCTTAATTTGTCGCTCAAGTTTGGATTTAGAGACATCCGGGCCAATAATTACTCGCGTAAAAGTTTTTTCTTGCTTGGTGTGAGCCTGATAACCGCGCTTTTGCAGATCCTTAACAACGTTTTTTGCGTTGTCAGCATTCTTCAAAGCCATCAATTGAATAATCCAAGCACTGTCTTGGTATTCATTTTTTTCAGGTACCGGCTTAACCACAACTGCCACTTTGTCTGCTTCTTTATCATTAGAAGAAGACGCGGTTTGCGTGTTTGAATTATCAGTACGACCACTTTCAACCACTTGCTCAACCGGAGAATCCGGTAGCGCTATCTGATCTTCAACGGGATCGAGTACTTCAAACACTTCAACATTACTATCAAGCTCAGGCTTAATTGGAATGCTTGCAAACTCTTCTTTGTAGTGGAGCTTCTTACCATCTAGTACATCGGGCAATACAATCACGCCAATGGCCACTAAAATGATGGTGCCGACTAACCGGCTTTGGAATTTACTTGCCATTTAGTTTCCTTTTTTCTGCCAATGCTCCAACACTTCACCCACTGTATGGAAAGAACCGACAACCAACACAACATCGTCACCTTTAACAGAAGCTAAAGCCGCTTCAAACGCTACAACAGGGTTTGAATACCGCTCTACACCTTCAGGTAAGCTTTGACACAATTCAGCGGCTGTTGCGGCTCGTGGGCCGTTCAGCGAAGCTGGGTACCAATGTGTTGTGATTGGCGCTAATACTTCCAATGTCGCGGGGATATCTTTGTCATGAAGCATGGCGACTACAACGTGTAAATTTTTGCCTGCATACTTCTTCGCGACTTGCTGCGCAAAGTACTCAGCAGAATGCGGGTTGTGCGCCACATCAAGCACAATCACGGGTTGTTCGCTAATTTGCTGCATACGACCTGGAAGCTGCGCATTCTTCATGCCGTTAACCACGTTCACGTCGCTAATACTAAGCTCTGATGTGCCCAATGCCATCAACGCTGTTGCAGCGTTAGGTAACGGCAGGCTTGGAATAGGTAGTGATTCTAGTTGGAATGCACCACTGCGCCAGTTCCACGTATCACCGTCAACATCATAAGTGTATTGAATACCGACTTGGTAGAACTCAGCCTTAATGTCATCAGCGTGCGCTGCAACCGTAGCCGGTGGCTTGGGTTGACCACAGATAGCGGGTTTACCGCTACGATAAATGCCCGCTTTCTCAAAACCAATCACATTGATGTCATCACCTAGCCAGTCAACATGGTCGACAGCCAAACTAGTAATCACAGAAACATCATGCTCAACGATATTGGTCGCGTCTAAACGCCCGCCTAAACCCACTTCTAAAAGCACAACATCAACCGCTTCAGTTTGAAATGCACGTAACGCCGCTAAAGTGCCATATTCGAAAAAACTCAGGCTGATTTCGCCACGCTCTTTCTCAATGAAATCGAAAGACTGAACCATCTTTTCATCAGATAGATCTTGGCCGTTGATACGAACACGTTCGTTATAGCGAATTAAGTGAGGAGAGCTGTAGACACCAACTGAGTAACCAGCGTCCAATAGAATCGCTTCCATCAGTGCACATGTTGAGCCTTTGCCATTGGTTCCGGCAACAGTAATAACATGTTGAGCAGGTTTGGTGAGGTTTGCCTTAGAGGCGACGGCCTGAACTCGGTCTAATCCAAGATCAATAGCGCTTGTGTGGATGTTTGATAAATAATCAAGCCACATCTCCAAAGAGGATGTGGCTTGAGGAATAGGTTGTTGACTCATCTAACTCATAACCATAATTAAGTTGGTTTGTTAGAAGGTACTTTACCCTTTTTCTGGCGCTTCTGGTACTTCATAAGTAGCTTCATTCGGTGAATCGTTCACAGAAACTACTAATGGTGAAGGCTGGTTGGTCATTTTAGCAACAAGGCTTGCAACGCGCTGACGCATCTCACGACGGTCAACAATCATGTCGATAGCACCGTGGTCTAGTAGGAACTCACTGCGTTGGAAACCTTCAGGAAGGTCTTCACGTACCGTTTGTTCGATTACACGACGTCCAGCAAAACCGATTAGTGCTTTTGGTTCACCAATATTGATATCGCCAAGCATTGCCAAACTTGCAGAAACACCACCCATTGTTGGATCAGTCATAACTGAAACAAACGGTAGGCCTTTCGCAGATAAACGCTCAAGCGCAGCACTGGTTTTCGCCATTTGCATTAGAGACATCAATGCCTCTTGCATACGAGCACCACCACTTGCAGAGAAACACACTAAACCACAGTTGTTCTCGATAGCAGCATCTACCGCTTTCACGAAACGAGCACCAACAACAGAACCCATTGAGCCGCCCATGAATGAGAATTCAAAAGCACACGCTACGATAGGTAAACCCAATAGTTCGCCTTTCATTGCAACTAATGCGTCTGTTTCACCACTGTTCTTTTGAGCAGCAGAGATACGTTCTTTGTAACGCTTAGAGTCTTTAAACTTCAGCTTGTCTTGTGGCTCAAGATCAGCACCTAGTTCAACACGCTCACCTTTGTCTAGGAATGTATCCAGACGACGACGTGCTTTCATGCGCATGTGATGGTCACATTTTGGACATACTTCTAGGTTACGCTCTAGTTCAGCATGGTACAGAACCTGCTCACAAGAAGTACATTTAGTCCAAACACCCTCAGGGATAGATGCTTTACGAGATGTTACGATGTTGCTTTTTTCTAAAATCTTTTCAAGCCAACTCATGGAAGACCTTTTTGTTTCGATTCTTCCGCTTGATTGCGAAAGAAATAAATTTGGGAATTATGCGTGGGAATTAAAGCACATAAAACAGCGACTGTAGATAAAAAACTGGTTGTACCTATTTTCTGGGACTATCTTACGCACTAAACCGTAATAATTTTTGAACCTAAGTCTCACATTTAGTTCAAATTATCCGGCAAAAATAGAGGACCAATTGGCTCTCGTGGTAGCTCAAAATGTTCAGGATAATCAACATCCACCAGATACAAACCTTCCGCTTTTGCAGTTGCGCCGGCTACTTTTCGATCTTTAGCTTCTAAAAGCCACTGGATCCACTCTGGTTTCTGCTCACCTTTACCTACGGCAATAAGGCTACCAGTAATATTCCTCACCATGTGGTGAACAAACGCATTCGCTTTAATATCGATCACAATGTAGTGTCCATGACGAGTCACGTTTAAGTGAATCATGTTTCTCCATGGGCTACGAGATTGACAGTGTGTTGCCCTGAACGAAGTGAAGTCATTCTCACCAAGTAAGTACTGACCCGCTTCATGCATTTTTTTCTCATCAAGGTGACCATGATAATGGCTCACGCCTGAATTCAAAATGCCTGGGCGTAGTGCATGGTTAAAGATAATGTAGCGATAACGGCGAGCAGTTGCCGAGAAACGAGCATGGAAATCCTCATTCACTTCTGTCGCCCAACGAACCGCAATATCTTTCGGCATGTTGGCATTCGCGCCCATTGTCCATGCCACCATTTTACGATCGACATTAGTTTCAAAGTGAACGACTTGTCCCGTACCGTGAACTCCGGCATCTGTACGACCTGCGCACATAACTTCTACAGGGTGATTCGCGACAACTGAAAGAGCCTTTTCCAATTCTTCTTGGACACTTTTCACGTCTCGTTGGCGCTGCCAACCAAAGTAGTGGGTACCGTTATATTCAATACCTAAAGCAATTTTCATGTTCTTGTTCTCTTTGAAAATGGGCGAGAAGTATATACGGAAATCAGTGCTAGCCCAAATAGGATGGGGCTAAAACTTCAATAAACAATCAGCATCGACCGAGACGATGCTGTTGAAAAACCAAATGAAACGATAGCGCTCTGTATTGCCTTAAAATAAAGGGTAGCCAACGCTACCCTTTCTGATTTTTAAATTTATCGACCGTTTAACGTATCGATAAGATTTTTTGCCTCTCGACGAATATCATCGCTGCCATCAACGATTGCCTCTTCTAGAAGCTTAATTGCCCCTTGCGAGTCACTCATCTCGATGTAAATTTTGGCCAAATCAAGCTTACCCGCAGCTTCTGCATTGCTGTCGACATCATAATTGCCAATATCACCGATAACATCAGGGAATTCGTTAAGACCCACATCCAGTTTAAGCTCTTCATCGTCTGGATTAATGACTTCTTCACCTTCTTGCTCGACTTGAGCCATTAGCTCATCAATCGTCATGTACTGCTTATCACGACTGTTGCCTGATTCGGTTAGATTGTCTTGTTCAGCCCAATTCTCTTCTTTGATTTTCGGTTCAGCTTGCTGTTCAGCCGATGCCCAAATCTCTTGTTGGTCATCAGGCACATCATTATGCATGCTCGATTGTTGTTCTGGCGCTAGGTTAAAGCCTTTCCAGTCTTCGCCGCCGACTTCAAGCATGGCGTCAATATCTAACCCTGCGCTATCAATCGAAGTTGCGTCCAATGGCTTATCGAACATGTTGTCGACAGAGTCTTGAACATCTTCAGAAAGCAACTCAGCTAATGCTGTCTCATCAAAGTCATCAAAGCCTTCTAGTGGCTCGTCTTGAACCGCTGCAGGCGTTGAGTTTGGCTCTGAAGCCGCGCTCAGTGATTGTTCTGGCTGTGCAAAACCAGCCGGTTCAGAGTCTTCAGCATTCGAGAAATCATCAGCCTGACTATAGCTCTGCGGATTTGAGAACAGATCATGCAACGCATCTTGCTCTTCGCCTTGTGGGCTGAAAGAAGTCAGTGGTGTTGGCTTCTCAGCAAACGCATCAGAGATGGCTTCATCTTCACCATATTCCGGTAAATCAAACTCATCGAACTCTACGCCTTGGGCTTCCGCCACCGGCTCGGCATTGCTTTGCTCAATATCATCTAAAACAGAGTCTGCTTTTGCGCTTTCTTCATCGTACTCCGGAAGATCAAGGTCATCGAACTCGAACTTCTCTGTGTCAGGCGCTAAGTCTTGCTCTAACTGTGCTTCATCTGGTTCACTCACCACTTCCGCTAACGCATCGCCTTCACCAAACTCTGGTAGTTCGAAGTCATCAAGCGAGAATTCTTCTTCGCTTTCTGGTTTCGCAGTTTCAACTTGTGGTGCAGCATCTAACTGAGGCTCAGCGGTAGGTTGCGATTCAACACTTGATTGAGAGTCTATAGCAGGCGTTGCTGGCTCTGGTGTTGATTCAGCATCAGCTTCCGCTAGTGCGTCTTCTTCACTAAACTCTGGTAAGTCGAAATCATCAAACGAAAACTCTTCGTCGTCTCGCGCCTGAGCTATAACTTGGGCTTCAGTTTGAGGTTCAACACTTGGTTGAGCATCAATAGCTGGCGTTACTGGTTCTGCTGTTGATTCAGCATCAGCTTCCGCTAGTGTGTCTTCTTCACCAAACTCTGGTAGCTCAAAGTCATCAAACGAGAATTCTTCTGCGCTTTCTTGTTCTGCTATTTCTGCTTGTGGTGCAGCTGCTTCAGCTTCCGCTAGTGCATCCTCTTCACCAAACTCTGGTAGTTCAAAGTCATCAAACGAGAATTCTTCTTCGCCTTCTTGTCCTAGAACTTCAGCTTGTTCTGCTACTTCCGCTTGTGGTGTAGCTCCAACTTGCGGGTCAGCGACTGGTGTCACTAGCTCTGGTGTTACGTCAGTTTCCGCTAATGCTTCTGGTTCAAACGCCTCGTCTTCAATCAGCCAATCATCGTCTTCTGGCACACCAAATTCATTTGGAATGATCTCTGGCATGTTTGCAGCACGAACTGGCTCTGGCTCTGGCTCTGGCTCTGGCTCTGGCTCTGGCTCTGGCTCTGGCTCTGGCTCTTCAGATTGCGATTCGTCGCTCGACTCGTCAACAAAAAAATCGTCAGATTCAAAGCTTTCATCACCTAACAGCGCAGTAAAATAATCATCCAGTGCTTGTTCACTGGAGAGACTTGGCTGCGCCAATGTTGATTCTTTATTCGCGCTCATTTATCGCCAACCTTTCGAGATAAATAAGCAACTGTTTATAAGCAAATACACCACGGCTACCCGATGCAAAATGAGAGGCTGGCAAGCGCTTTAGGCTCGCATCTCGAAACTTGGTATCAATCGGCACAGCAGACGTCCAAACTTGGTTTGGGTAATCATCTTTGAGCTGCGTTAATGTTTGCAGTGAGGCTTTGGTTCGCTTGTCGTACATCGTTGGGACAATCGTCACCTTAAACGGTGTTTTGCGAGACTTCTTCATGATGGTCAAAGTGCGAATCATGCGCTCTAAGCCCTTCATCGCCAAAAACTCAGTTTGTACCGGAATCAAAATACGATCACTAGCAGCCAATGCATTGACCATCATCACACCCAGAATTGGCGGGCAATCGATCAATACATAGTCGTAATCGTCTTTCAAAGTGGCCAAAGCACGCTTCAAGATTAACCCCATGCCGCTTCGATTTCCCATTACACGGTCTAATGTCGCCAAAGACATGTGCGCAGGGATAATATCGATACCTTCAACTTCCGTTTGTAGAAGCAAAGGTCTTACCGTCTGCGCATTAAACTCACGCAACTGGAACAGATCAAACAGGCTCGATTCCACCGTATCTGAGTCGTAACCCAGGTAGGTAGTCAGTGATGCATGTGGGTCAGTATCAACCAACAGAACACGGTGCCCCTTCAACGCAAGTAAACCTGCTAGAGTCACGGTCGTGGTCGTTTTACCAACACCACCTTTTTGGTTTGCAACACTCCAAACAATCATTTCGATTTACCTAAGCCAACCCAACTTCAACCAAGATCCTTTCCGCGATGCGGTCTAGAGGTAGGTCTTCAGTAGAAATGCCAGCTTTTGCTACAGCTTGAGGCATACCATATACAACACAACTATCTTCGTCTTGTGCCCAAATCGTCGAGCCCGCAGTTTTCAACATACGCGAACCTTCTCGACCATCTGCGCCCATACCGGTCAGTATCATAGACAAGACTTTGTCGCCGTAGATCTTCGCTGCAGAGCCAAATGTGACATCCACACAAGGCTTGTAGTTCATGCGGTCGCCGCCATCGATAATTCTTAGACGTGCAGACCCTGCGCGGCCATCCACCATCATCTGTTTTCCACCCGGTGCAAGATACGCCACGCCAGGCTTTAGCACATCACCGTCTTGCGCTTCACGAACTTCAATCTTACACAAGGTGTTCAATCGACTTGCAAAAGCAGCGGTGAATGTTGCTGGCATATGCTGAACTAACACAATTGGGTGTGGATAGTTAGCAGGGATGCGAGTCAAAATCTTCTGTAGAGCAACAGGGCCGCCAGTCGACGTACCAATTGCTGTTAATTGATACTTCTTACCTGACGCTCTGAATTTCGCCGTTGATGCAACCGCAGGCTTCGCTGTCGAAGTCGAAGCTGCTGTTGAAATCGGTTGGCGCAATGGCGTAGATGTTGAAGTCGTTGCAGTCGCTCTCGGCGCAATAGGAGCACGACGCATAAATGCACGCTTCGCTGCAATCTGAATCACACGCTGTTGAAGCAATGCAACTGCATCGTCGCGGTTACGTGCAATGTCTTCAAACTTCTTAGGAAGGAAGTCGAGAGCACCTGCATCTAACGCATCTAACGTTGCTCTCGCTCCATCATGCGTTAACGATGAAAACATCAAAATAGGCGTTGGAGACGCGGCCATGATTTCACGAACGGCAGTGATACCGTCCATGACAGGCATTTCAATATCCATCGTGATTACGTCAGGTCTTAGCTGTTTCGCTTTTTCAACGGCTTCTTTACCGTTTACTGCTACATCAATGACTTCTAGGCGAGCCTCTGAGTTGATGATCTCGCTAACGCGACGACGAAAGAAACTCGAATCATCAACGACTAATACTTTAATCGCCATATTTATCCTTAAATTAAATTCTTGACGCAGCTGCGTACTGCTTCAACAAGTCCGGCACATCTAGAATCAATGCTATGTGTCCGTCACTTGTAATTGTCGCACCTGCCATTCCTGGCGTGCCTTGCAGAAGCTTATCAAGCGGCTTGATCACGACTTCTTCTTGACCGATAAGCGTATCGACAACAAAACCAACACGTTGGCTACCAAGTTGTACGATAACAACATGGCCGTGCCCTTTACGCAGCTCAACAATACCCGCTTTAGGAGCAAGCCAGTTTTGCAAGTAGAACAACGGAATAGACTTATCGCGAACGATAATCGTCAGCTGGCCATCAACCACGTTTGTGCGGCTTAAATCTAGGTGGAAGATCTCGTTTACAGAAGCCAATGGCAATGCAAATGGATGACCGGCAACACCGACCATCAAGGTTGGTAGAATCGCTAGGGTTAGTGGAACCTTGATGGTGATCTTGGTGCCCTGTCCCATTTCTGAATCAATATCAATAGAGCCGTTCAGTGTGTTGATCGCTGTTTTCACAACGTCCATGCCCACACCACGACCAGAGATATCCGAGATCTGCTCTTTGCTTGAGAAGCCAGGAGCAAAAATCAGGTTGAAACACTCTTTATTTGATAAGCGAGACGCTGCATCTTCATCCATCAGGCCACGTTTAACCGCGATAGCACGAAGCTTATCAGGGTCCATACCGCCACCGTCATCAACGATAGCCAGTTCAATGTGGTCACCTTCTTGAGAGGCAGACAGAATCACTTTACCCGTTTGTGATTTACCCGCAGCAACACGGTCGTTTGGCATTTCAATACCATGATCGACAGAGTTTCTCACCAAGTGAATCAGGGGATCAGCAAGTGCTTCTACTAAGTTTTTATCAAGGTCCGTTTCTTCGCCACGCATTTCAAGAACGATGTCTTTCTTCAAGCTACGAGCAAGGTCACGGACAACTCGTGGGAAGCGACCAAATACTTTCTTGATCGGCTGCATACGAGTCTTCATTACCGCACCTTGAAGGTCTGCAGTAACAACATCTAAGTTAGAGACAGCTTTCGACATTTCTTCGTCGTTGCTGTTGAGGCCTAGGCTGACTAGTCGGTTACGCACCAATACCAGTTCACCCACCATGTTCATGATGGTGTCCAGTGTTGATGTATCAACACGAACTGTCGCTTCAGCTTGTTGCTTCTTAGCCGGCACTTTAACTTCAGCTTTTGCTGGAGCGCTCGGTTTTGGCTCAGCTTTAACGGCAACTGGCGCAGCAGGTTTAGGCGCAGCTTGAGGTGCTACTGCCTTAACTTCTGCTGGCTTAGTCGCGGCATCCAATTCTTCAATCGAAGGTCCATTACCTGAGCCATGTAGTTGGTCAAGTAACTTCTCGAACTCTTCGTCAGTCATCAGATCATCGCCTTCAGACATCGCCGAAACAGGTGCTGCTGGCGGCGTTGGCGGTGGAGGAGGCGTTGAACTTGCCGCTGTCGGGCTGTTACCCGCACCGTGCAATTCATCTAATAACTTTTCAAATTCGTCATCAGTAATATCACCACTGTCAGCAACAGACTGAGGTGCAGCGGGTGCTGGCGGCGGTGTTGGTGCAGAAGGCGCTGTTGGTGAACCACCTTTACCGTGAAGCTCATCAAGCAAGCGTTCAAACTCATCTTCAGAGATATCATCGACTGAAGATGCATTGATGTTTGAGCTTTCAGCAGTAGGTTCCGGAGCAATAACAGGCTCAGGCGCTGCAACAACAGGTTCAGGGATAATAGGTGCAGGCGCTTCTACTGGTGCCACTTCATCCGCAGACTCTGGTTTACAGAGACGGTGAAGTTCATCCAATAAAGATTGGTCGGCTGGCACTAAAGGTTCCTGATCTTGCACGGCGCGAAACTGTACATTGACTGTATCTAGCGCCTGCAGCATGGTATCCATCAAACCTGATGTTACGCTGCGTTGGCCGTTTCGCAGAATGTCGAACACATTCTCAGCACCATGACAAGTATCCACCAGCTCAGTTAATGCTAGGAAACCAGCACCACCTTTTACTGTATGGAAACCACGGAAAATAGCATTTAATAGGTCTTTGTCGTCAGGGTTATTCTCAAGCTCTACCAGTTGTTCTGATAGGAGTTCAAGGATCTCTCCTGCTTCGACTAAAAAGTCCTGAAGAATATCTTCGTCTAAATCGTAGCTCATACGTTACCTTTAAAATCCAAGACTGGATAACAAATCGTCGACTTCATCTTGAGATGCGACAGCGTCTTCGCGCTCTTCTGGGTTCATAATTGGACCTTCAGGCGCAATCGATGCTTTCTTCTCTGACTCTGGAGTTGGCTCTTTTTGATTCGCACCGAATACCGTGAGAATCTCGACCAAACGTCCTTCCACCTCATTCACCAAGGTAATAACTTTGCTGATTATCTGCCCAGTTAAATCTTGGAAATCCTGAGCCATCAAGATTTCAGTCAATTGTCCGCGTAGTTCAGTACTGTCGCCTTCTACTTGGACAAGCAATCCATCAATGCGGTGACATAAAGCTTTAAATTGTGCCAGCTCAATGCGGCCATGCATCAGTTCATTCCATTGAGGCCTTACTTGAAGTAAACACTCGTGTAGGTTGTCTGCGATTGGCATACAGCGATCGACAGCGTCCATCGTCTTATTTGCCGCAACTTCCGTTTTATCAATGACATACTGAAGGCGATCCCTTGCATCAGGGATTTCGTCATTTGCGATAACGCTGATGCGTTCATCGAAATTGAATTGAGTCAAAGAGTCGTGGAGGTCGCGTGTCAGACTTCCTATTTCTTGAAGCATTGGATTGTCTTGAAGACTAAAGTTATCTTCATAAATGCTTCTCACAAGAGAATCAGCATTTTGCTGCTCATCGTTCTCAAGCAGCTCTACTAATTTTTTTGCTTGTTCTAATGAAATCATCCTGAATTCGGCCTTACTCCGCATACTTTGTGCGCTTAGGCTATCGAGATAAACAGATAACTTATCAGTCAGTGTTTACCTAGAAGTGCCTAAATTTATTGATGCTTATAAGCGATCAAAAATCTTATCAAGTTTCTCTTTCAGCGTTGCAGCAGTGAAAGGCTTCACAATGTAACCATTAACACCCGCTTGCGCAGCTTCGATGATCTGCTCACGCTTCGCTTCAGCTGTGATCATAAGCACTGGAAGGTGCTTAAGTTCTGCGTCTGCGCGAATGTGTTTAAGCAGGTCAATCCCTTGCATGCCTGGCATGTTCCAGTCAGTTACCACGAAATCAAATTCGCCTTTTTTCAGCATAGGCAACGCGGTCAAGCCATCATCTGCTTCTTGAGTGTTGTTGAAACCTAAATCGCGAAGTAGGTTTTTAACAATTCGGCGCATCGTTGAAAAATCATCAACAATGAGAATTTTCATGTTTTTGTTCAAATTAGCCTCCACTGAATAGGATCAGTGTTGTTAGTCGTTCTGTGTCCAAGCACTTAACTTAGTGCGTAAACGCTGCATAGATTGGCTCAGTATTTGGCTGACACGAGATTCGCTGACACCTAACACTTCCCCAATCTCTTTTAAATTGAGTTCTTCGTCGTAATAAAGCGAAAGCACAAGGCCTTCCCTTTCCGGAAGTTGTTTTATCGAATCGATCAAAGCTTGGCGGAATGACTCATCAGCAACCCCTTGAAAAGGCGTATTATCTTGAGAGTCTTCATTCGGAGATATTACATCATCTGAGACGCCTAAATCTTCAATTCCAACCAGTCTTGAGCAATTAATGTCAGTTAAAGCACTGTGATACTGCTCTAAACTGAGCCCCATGTGTTTTGCCACTTCGGCATCACTCGGGTCGCGGTTGAGGATACCCTCTAATTCCGCAATTGCACTGCTGATTTCTCGATTGTTCTTATGAACCGATCTCGGCACCCAGTCCCCACGGCGAATGTCATCCAACATTGCCCCGCGAATCCGAATACCAGCATACGTCTCAAAGCTTGCGCCTTTGGTACCATCATAGTTTTGTTGCGCTTCAATCAAGCCGATCATGCCAGCTTGAATTAAGTCATCAACCAATACATTAGGCGGTAATCGCCCCAACAAGTGATGAGCGATACGTTTAACCAACACAGAGTACTTCTCAAAAAAAGCCTGTTGGCTATTGTGATTAGCGTGTTGGTCGTAAGTAAGCGCTTTATTCACCAAATGGTTCCTCTATAAATTCAGTACGATTCAGCAGCCTTTCAACAAAGAACTCCAAGTGTCCGCTCGGTGTTTTTGGTATTGGCCAGGTCAAGGCTTTGTTAGCCAAAGAGCTGATTGCCAATGCAGCTGGAGAGCGAGGAAACGCATCGACTACGATTTTCTGTCTCTTGACTGATTGACGTACTTTATCATCTAAAGGAATACATGCTACGAGTTCGAGGCTCACATTCAAGAAGCGCTCTGTGACCAAAGTCAACTTTGCAAATAATTCTCGGCCTTCGCGGTAGCTTCTGACCATATTTGCAACAACTTTGAATCGCTGAACTTGGTGTTCTCTGCTTAAAAGCTTAATCAAAGCATATGCATCCGTGATCGAGGTAGGTTCATCACATACCACGACAACCACGTCTTGCGCCGCTCTTGAGAAGCTGATCACCATGTCCGAAATACCGGCTGCGGTATCAACCAACAAGATATCCATCTCGTCTTCAAGCGAACCGAATGCGCGAATCAAACCAGCATGCTGTGCGTGTGAAAGTTCAGTCATGCTTTGAGTGCCCGATGTCGCTGGAATAATTTTAATTCCGTGCGGCCCTTCGACAATCGCATCCTTAAGTTCACATTC
Organism: Vibrio sp. 10N.247.311.12; assembly: GCF_041467515.1. NCBI lineage: Bacteria > Pseudomonadati > Pseudomonadota > Gammaproteobacteria > Vibrionales > Vibrionaceae > Vibrio > Vibrio sp. 10N.247.311.12. The sequence goes on along the minus strand of NZ_JBFSUV010000002.1, from coordinate 82,976 downwards.
GCCAGCCAACACATGCCCAAGGTTTCGTTTAGAACGAATACCTAGCATGATATCGACGTTCGCTAGTCCTAAATCGGCATCTAGCACCATGACTTTTTTGCCTTGGCGCGCCATGCAAATAGCCATACCTAACGTCACATTAGATTTACCAACGCCTCCCTTACCACCGGTTACAGCGATAACTTTTGTGAGTGAAGGCTTGGTTAAGCGACGGAGGCCGCTAGCTTGGTCATGTATCATATTTTCATTCATATTTATCCGCCGCCTAGAGCCCTTCAGAATCGCTATTCCAGTAATGAGGTTCATTCTCTGTAGATTTTTCTAATAGCTCATTAGCCTTAGCAATCATGTACTTTGGCTGAGCTATAACGATATCTTCAGGAACTCGTTGACCATTTGCTATGTAAGCAACTGGTAATGCATTTTGTATTACGACACTGATGAATTCACCTAGACTTAGGGATTCATCCAGCTTAGTCATGATGCATCCCGACAACGGGATTCTTCTGAAGTGTTCAATTGTTTCTTGCAGCACTTTGCGTTGCGCGGTTGCAGGCAACACAAGGTAGCTATTGATAACGGAACCACTCTCTTGCATCAATGTGTCTAACTGCTCAGATAGGCGAACATCTCGTTGTCCCATGCCTGCAGTATCGACCAGAATCAGGCGACGATTACGTAACTGATATATTACATCGGCCAGTTCGCTAGAATCTTTAGCAACTCTTACAGGACAACCCATAATTCGGCCGTAGATCGATAACTGCTCATGTGCACCTATACGATATGTATCAGTTGTCACTAGTGCGACGTTATCAGCGCCATATTCCATGGCAGCACGTGCAGCTAGCTTTGCAACAGTCGTTGTTTTACCCACGCCGGTTGGGCCAAGTAGAGCCACAATACCGCCGCGTTTTAAAATATCTTTTTGTGTAACGGAGATTTGGTCAGCAACCAGAGCTAACAGAGCCTTCCATGCACGTGCAGGTTTAGTATCTTCAGGAATGTAGCAAGCCATTTGATCAGCAAGCTCTGCAGATACACCCATACGTTCAAGGCGCTTAATAAGCATGGCTCTCAGTGGTTCACGGCGCTCAACTTCTTGCCACATCAACCCAGAAACTTGATGCTCTAACAGACGACGAATTGAGGTCATCTCTTCGCGCATCGTTTCCATTTCAGTATCAGAACCTTTGGACTGAGTGTTCTCTCGACCACGATCATAACGGGTAGGATCCAAGCGAGGTGTCGGGCGCTCTACTCTGCGGTCTTCAGCAATCAACTTAGACAAACCCGTTTCACGAGCAAATGCTGAATCAAGATTGCCGTGAGACTGTTGGTTTCCGTGAGATTGCTGATGGCCATGAGACTGCAAATTGCTTTGAGTCTGATGACTATGAGGCTTATGACCCGTGCTTGATTGACGATTGAGCAATGCTGACAATGAATCTTCATTTCCAGCACGATGTTGTGGCTCATCATCGGCGCCATGACTGTATTGCTTTAGCATATTCGCAAAGCGCTTGGTCATTGAGCGTCCACCTTCAGCATTCGACTGCAGGCTAACCTTGTCATCGTCTAGTTGACGTCGCCCTGCAGGAGTTGCGGGCGCGGCCATTTGCGTATATTGGCTTTGGGCAGGCTGCTGAGGTTTATTTAGTCTCTGGCTCGCTGTCGACGGGCTGGATTCGCCATCAATAGCGGCAACAATTTCCACGCCACCTGCGACCTTTTTGTTAGACATGATCACAGCTTCTGAACCAAGTTCTTCTTTAACTTGGAGCAGAGCCGTTCGCATATCTTTTGCAAAAAATCGTTTAATTTTCAATTCGATTGTCCGTTCTAATTAGGCGGCTTAATTACCAACAGCTTGTACGATACGTATCTGCTTTTCGTCCGGTATTTCTTGGTAAGACAAGACTCGCAAGCTTGGAATCGTGTTCTTCACGAACTTAGCCAGAGTCGAACGCAACACGCCAGAGGTCAATAGTACCGCGGGCTCACCTTTCAGCTCTTGCTCTTGTGTAGCGTGGCTGAGAGAGGTCTGTAAACGTTCGGCTAAACCAGGTTCAATACCAGCAGATTCTCCGCCGGATGCCTGCATGGTTTGATGCAAGATTTGTTCCAGCTCAGGAATCAAGGTTATCACTGGTAACTCGGGCTCTATACCATTGATTTCCTGAACAATTAATCGTTTCAATGAGATGCGAACCGCCGCAGTAAGTATGTCAGGTTCTTGACTCTTACCTGAATACTCCGACAAAGTTTGGACTATGGTTCGAATGTCACGAATTGGAATCGCTTCATTCAGCAGGTTCTGTAGCACTTTCACAACCACACCCAACTGCAATTGATCCGGTACAAAACCTTCCACCAGCTTAGGTGTTGAGCGGCTGAGCATCTCAAGTAAGTTCTGAACTTCTTCGTGGCCAATGAGCTGCGATGCGTTGTTGGTTAGCAGCTGGCTAAGGTGTGTCGCCAGTACTGTAGAAGAATCTACAACGGTATAACCTAGAGCTTGTGCGTGTTCACGCTGCTCTTCACGAATCCAAACCGCTTCAAGGCCAAAGGCAGGGTCAATCGTCGGCTCGCCATCGATCATGCCATAGACTTGGCCCGGGTTAATCGCGAGCTCCATGTCTGGCTTTATCTCAGCTTCACCCACAGCAACACCCATCAGGGTAATACGGTAGCTGTTTGGTGTCAGTTCTAGGTTATCGCGAATGTGTACCGCTGGGATCAAGAAACCAAAGTCTTGAGACAGCTTTTTACGCACACCTTTAACGCGTTCAAGCAATTCACCACCTTGGTCTCTATCAACCAAAGGAATTAAACGGTAACCCACTTCTAAACCAATAATATCGACAGGTTGAACATCATCCCAAGAGAGCTCCTTCTGAGAGCCTACTTCTCCATTCGCTTCAACTGTCGCCGGAAGGTTAGGCTCTTCCGCCTTCTTCTTGTTCTTTTTATCGATGTAATACGCCCCCGCGCCGGCAACGATGGCAAGGCTCAAGAACGAGAAATGTGGCATACCCGGAACAATACCCATGATGCCAAGGATGGCGGCGGTGATCATCAAGGCTTTTGGATTGTCGAACATCTGGAAGACAAGTTGCTCACCCATATCTTCATCAGTATTTTGGCGCGTTACCATCATCGCAGCTGCAATAGACAGTAATAGAGATGGAATTTGTGCAACCAGACCATCACCGATAGTCAGTAGCGTGTAGATTTCGATTGCTTCACCAAAACCAAGATCAAACTGAGCCATACCAATGCTCAAGCCACCAATGATGTTGATGAATAAGATTAAGATACCAGCGATCGCATCGCCTTTAACAAACTTAGAAGCACCGTCCATCGAACCGTAGAAGTCAGCTTCTTTGGTGACTTCAAAACGTCTCAGACGCGCTTGGTCTTGGTCGATCAAACCTGCGTTCAAGTCGGCATCGATTGCCATCTGTTTACCCGGTAAGGCGTCTAACGTGAAACGCGCGCTTACTTCCGAGATACGACCCGCACCTTTGGTTACAACCATGAAGTTGATGATCATAAGAATCAAGAACACCACTAGACCTACCGCATAGTTACCACCGATAACCACGTTACCGAAGGCTTCAATCACGTTACCTGCCGCGTCGCCACCTTCGTGACCATGGAGCAATACCACACGTGTCGAAGCAACGTTCAAGGCCAATCGAAGTAGAGTCGCAATCAGCAGGACGGTCGGGAATGCAGCGAAGTCTAAAGGCCTGCGGGTATATACCGAGACCAGTAGCACAACCATAGACAGTGCAATGTTGAAGGTGAAGAACATATCCAACAAGAAAGCTGGAATGGGCAACACCACCATAGCAAGCGTTGCAAGTACCATAATAGGTGCACCAATCGCAGGCATGGCACGGTTAGGGATTTTAGGTAGCTTGTCCGCAAAAGGCAGGGAGAATTTCATAAATCTAGACAGTTTCGCTATGTTGTAGCTCTCTGAACAAGTGGATTAGGTCTTAGTCAGGGCTGTTTGCTATGGGCTTATAATGTTCAGGCTACTACAGCAAACACTGTACCAACATCTCACGTCAAATTATCGCCATCACCTCTATAAAAGGAAGATTAGCTAGCTCGCTATTATCAGGGTTCATCACGCAGAGCTCAAGCAATTGATCTAATGACGTAAATCAGGTGGGATCGGCATATTAGAATCTTGCAGTTTTGGTCGCTCACCACCTCGTTTTCGGTACTGTTTAAGCTGGAAAACATATGCAAGCACTTGTGCAACTGCCGTAAACAGACCGTCAGGAATTTGTTGTTCTAGCTCAGTGGTGTGATAAAGCGCCCTCGCCAATGGCGGCGCTGGAACTATATAGATGTCGTTTGCACGCGCAATCTCTCGGATCTTCATCGCCATGTGGTCGACACCTTTAGCAACCACAATTGGTGCTTTGTCTTGATTCTGCTTATAGCGCAGCGCCACTGAAAAGTGTTCCGGGTTGGTCACAATCACATCCGCTTGAGGAACGTCTGCCATCATGCGACGCTGAGCCGCTTCCCTTTGAAGCATACGAATTCGGCCTTTCACTTCCGGCTTACCTTCAGTGTCTTTGAATTCGTCTTTGACTTCTTGTTTGGTCATCTTCAATTGATCGGCGTGTTGCCAGATCTGGAACGGGATATCAATCGCCACCACAATAAGCAGCGAGCAACTGATCAACAGGATGAAATTGAGCAAGATATCCAAGGCATGGAAGATGTTCTGTGGGTACACATCCATACTCAGCTGCATTAAATCATGCTGAGAGGCTTGAATCAGATAAATCGCCATCCCCGATACGAGCGCTACTTTAAGAATAGACTTGAGCAGTTCAACCCAGCTTTGCAGGCCAAACATACGCTTGATGCCACTGAGTGGGTTGAGCTTAGACGCCTTAGGCATTGCTGCTTGCATTGAGAAGTTAATCCCACCGACACCCGCAGCGCCGATGACGGCAGCAACAAACAAGGTTATCAGTATCAAAAACAGCGGGAACAGCAGGTTCACCAGTGCACCACCAGCGATTTCTAGGAGTTTGTTAGTGTCAAAAATTTCGTCGCGACTCAAAGAGAACAGACGTTGCATCGCCTCGAACAAAGCCTTCGCCATCGATTCGCCAAACCACATTAAAGCAATCGCGCCGACAATTAATACCGATGCTGACGCTAGCTCTTTTGACCTTGCAACCTGCCCTTTCTCTTTGGCCTGTTGCAAGCGTTTGGGCGTGGCGTCTTCTGTGCGTTCTTGACCGTCTGACTCTGCCATTTCAGTCTCCTAGCAATCTAACCGGATTAGACGACATATCTGTTGTTCGCCCTGCATCCAGAATAGCTCATAGTGACTATACAAGCCGCCAAGGATGTACCAACAAAGTAACAGACCCACGAGTAGCGCAAATGCAAAACCCAAAGAAAAGATGTTTAATTGAGGTGCCGCACGCGTCATTACACCAAAAGAAAGGTTAATCGTTAGCAGCGCAATAATCCCCGACAATGACATCGCTAATGCCGTTTTGAACATGATGCCGAGCCACAACGCGAGCTCTCGAAAATCCACAGAGGTTAGAGAGCCACTGCCAATCGGCAAGGTCTTAAAACTAAACACCACCAGCTGCAGCATTTTCAAGTGACCATCGGTCGCCAAAAAAAACATGGTCGCTAGCAGCATGAACAGCTGACCAAGTACCGGCGTATTTTGCCCGTTAGCCGGGTCGACCATTGATGCAAAACCCAAGCTCGATTGCATACCGAGGATCTGACCCAGCATAACAAAGGTTTGAATCATGAACTGGGTAACAAAACCCATGGCCACGCCAATCACAATTTGCTCGAAGACAGTCAGGAAGCCTTGAAAGGACAGAAGTTCAATCTCTTTGGGAACGGCCGGAATCGCAGGCATCACCGCAAAAGTGATCGCCAAGCCTAAATACAGACGAATACGCGGCGACACGAAGCGTGCCCCTGTTACCGTCATCACCATCAGCATCGCTGAGATGCGAGTGTATGGCCAAAAATAATTGGCTAACCACTCTAGTACAAGGCTCGTTGGGTATTCCATATCGGTTTAATACAGAACTTGCGGCAAGCGTTCGATGAGCTCAAAAAAGAACTCCATCATCACCTGGGTCATCCAGTGTGCGAATAGCATCAACGCCAACAAAGTTACGATCAAACGCGGTAGGAAACTCAGTGTTTGTTCGTTGATTGAGGTCGCAGCTTGGAAAACAGCCACAACCAAACCGATCAGCAGGCTAGGAATAATGATGGCGCAAACCATGACTAATACCATCCAAAGGGCGTCTTGGAACAACTCTACGAATATTTCAGGATTCATTATTCCCCCAGCTACAAGGCAAAACTGCCGGCGAGTGTGGAAAGTATCAAGTTCCAGCCATCTACCAGAACAAATAGCATCAACTTAAACGGCAGCGATACAATCATCGGTGACAACATCATCATACCCATAGCCATCAATACCGATGCCACCACCAAGTCGATGATTAGGAAAGGCAAGAACAGCATAAAGCCGATTTGGAAAGCCGTTTTCAATTCTGAGGTGATAAATGCTGGAATCAGCACCGCCATCGAAACATCTTCAGGGTTAGTCACTTCCGCGCCAGAAATCTCAACAAAGGTTTCAAGATCTTTGATTCGAGTCTGTTTGAGCATGAAGGACTTAATCGGTTCTTGGGCAACATCAAATGCCTGTCGCGCCGATATCTGCTCATTAAGATAAGGCTGAACTGCTTGTTCGTTAACTTGATTAATCACTGGCGACATGATGAAGAAGGTCAAGAATATCGCGATACCAATAATCACTTGGTTAGACGGTGTTTGTTGTAGACCCATCGCCTGACGCAAAATAGACATCACGACTACAATACGAGTGAACGACGTCATCAAAATCACCATCGCCGGCAAGAAGCCAAGCATGGTCATTAACGCGAGAATTTGCAGGTTAATCGAGTAGTCTTCACCGCCATTGGCATTGGTTGTCATGGTAAAGGCAGGTATGCCGCCACCATTGCCAGTCAAGCTGCCCGTGGTCATGGTTGTCGATTTGGCTTGGTCTTGTTCCATCGTGCTGATAGTGACCGATTCCGAGCCAGCGGTATTCGCAGGAATGACGGTGCCGTCTTCAGCTTGTGCAAATACCGACACACTGAATACGATTGAGCATAGGAGAATAAGCTGAACCAACCACACTTTCACCGCTCGGAAAGCTCCGGCTTGGTGAAAGTAAGAGGAGTTCAAAAGTCCGTTACTTGTTTGCATCTTTTTTTATTAGCTGGGAAAGCTGACTTGAAAATGTACTTTTTTCCAGCATCTCCTGAGTAAGAGGTTTATCGAGCTTAGAGATCAGCTGAATCGATTGTGTGGTAATCCCTACCAAGAACTGTTCATCACCCGCTTGCACAATAGCGATACGCTCTTTAGTACCAACAGGGATTTGCCTAACAATCGCCAAACCTTGTTGATTCGACATCGCAGGTACTTGCATTCGCTTGAGTAGCCAAGCAATAAATAAAATGAAGGCTATAACGAAAATTAGCGACCCAAAGGTGGTCGCTAAATCGAGAGAAGGCGGTGTTGCTGCAAAGGCAATGGAAGGAGCCGTTAATAGCCCTACTCCCAAGATTCCTCGTAACAAACCTGTCATTCCGAGAAAGGAGCCCGCAAGTCTTTGAGACAAAAAGCTCATTAACGCAGCTTCTTAATTCGTTCTGTTTGGCTAATAACGTCAGTCAAACGAATACCAAACTTGTCGTTCACCACAACCACTTCACCATGAGCAATCAAGGTACCGTTTACCATCACATCCAGTGACTCACCAGCAATTCTATCTAGCTCAACAACCGAACCTTGGTTCAACTGAAGTAAATTACGGATACTGATCTGAGAGCGACCAACTTCCATCGAAATAGTCACTGGAATATCCATAATGGTATCCAGCTTACGACGCTCATCTTCAGAAATCGGAGATGATGAATCGGTTAGCTCATCAAGTGGTGCCGCAAGCACATCATCAACATCAATTGACGGCGCTGAAGGATCTTCACCAAGTGCTGCAGCCCATTCGTCTGCTAGCTTTTGATCTTCACTAGGTTCCATTACCAATTCCTATACTTTTATCTATTTTACTATTCGTCGTCATCATCACTGTTTTCGAGCTCAGACAATAAGTCTTTACCTAGAAAAGCGAGATCAGTTTTAACCACATGTGGTCTTTGAATTTTTTCCGAAATCTGTACTGCAAGCTTCTCACCAGAACGGCCCATTTTCACACGATAAGTCGGCAGTTCTTCGACAAACATGGTTGCGTGCTCAGGCATGTTCATTGGGATAACATCACCAGGGCGCAGCTCCATCAGATCACGAAGGGAAATATCTTGCTCTAGCAAATTCACGCGGAAATTGACGGGCACATCCATGATCTCATCACGCAGTGCGGTACTCCAACGAACATCGGTTTCCATCTTGTCTGATTGAACACCCGCATCAAGCAGTTCACGGATCGGCTCAACCATGGAGTAAGGCATGACAACGTGGAAGTCACCACCACCGCCATCCACTTCAATGTGGAACGAACTCACAACAATCACTTCGGTTGGGCTCACAATGTTCGCCATACTTGGGTTCACTTCGGAATCCAAGTATTCAAACTCAACCCCCATCACTGGCGACCAAGCTTCTTTGTAATCTTCAAAAACAATTTTCAGCAGTAACTGAATGATTCGTCTTTCAGTAGGCGTGAATTCACGACCTTCAATCTTGGCGTGGAAACGACCATCACCGCCAAAAAAGTTCTCTACGAGAATGAAAACCAGACGAGCTTCCATGGTGATGAGTGCCGTACCTTTCAATGGACGGAAACGAACCATGTTTAAACTGGTGGGTACATACAATGTGTTTTGGTACTCACCAAACTTCATCATCTGTACGCCGTTGATCGACACTTCAGCCGTTTTACGTAACATATTAAACAAGCTGATACGCATATGACGTGCGAAGCGCTCGTTAATAAGTTCAAGGGTCGGCATTCGACCACGGACGATTCGATCTTGAGATGAGAAGTCGAAATTGACCGCATTGTCATTTTCGGTTTCTAAGACATCTTCAACTTCTTCAACATCATCAACGCCATGTAACAGCGCATCAATTTCGTCTTGGCTTAATAAATCGGTCACAAATTACCTATTGAATTACGAAGTCAGTGAATAACACTTTTTCAATCACAGGCTGGCCAACAGCTTGAGCCAGGCTTGCTTTAATATCTTCTGTTGCCTTATTACGCAGTTCCACGCGGCCTGTTGGTGAGCGCAATTGATCAACCGTTGCCGAAGCGAACGTGGCCAGTAGCGTACTTTCTACAAGTGGAGAGTGGTAACGAGCCAGGTCTTCATTCTTACTGCCACGTACCATGAGCTGTGCTTTTATCTGAACTAGGCGATCTTTTTTGTCACCTGTCACATTAAACAAGAAGGGCTGAGGAATATTAACATACATAACCGGCTCTGCAGCGACCACAGCCGTTGCTGGCTGAGACTGAGATTCAGAGGCGCTATCGTCAGAACCTAAGAAAAAGTACAGCGCACCACCTATACCAAGCAGTAACACAACTACGGCAATAATAATTATAAGGAGCTTGCTCTTCCCTTTAGGTGCATCTTGTTCTTCGGCCATATCTTACTCTAACTTCCTGTTCTTGCGATTAACTGATGGTTCTTTTTATTAACTGGTTTTTTCTATTAACCAAGCGTTCTTAGCCTGATATTAGGCATAATAACTAATTCCATCACGCTTTGATGCGACATTCAATTCAAGATTGCTGTCACTATCAAGGTTTTCATCACCTTGCGTATCATTTGTGCGGTTAGCGCCGGATTGTTGCTCACCATTGTTGTATCTATCTTGTCCCTGACCGGAGTTCTGTTGTTGAACAGACGAATCGGCAAGCTGCAGACCTTGCTGAGCAAGCATCTCTCTCAAGCGAGGTAAGGTTTGTTCAATCACATCTCTCGCTTGCTGATTACTCACCGTAAAGTGCACGTTTGCCACGTCATTATTCATGGTCATGCGGATTTTCATTTGGCCCAATTCTGGTGGGTCGAGACGAATGTCCAAGTTCTTAAGGTTCTTAGACATCATCATTTGTACTTTTTCAGCCACTTGCTCATTGGCTAGCTCTTTGGTGAGCTGTAAGGGCGCTTGTTGGGCAGCTTGAATTTCAGCTCGCGTAGGTGCTGAACCCACCGTTGCCGTACCTTGTGCACCAGCCGCAGAAGCGATCTGCTGAGCAAAGGTCGAATCTTTAGAATCTTCTTTAGCACCCGCTTTACCCAAACCAGACAGTGCTGCTGCACCGGCGCCCGCTTTAAGAAGCGTATCAGTCGAGCCTGCTTTTGTGGCAGCTGGCGTTGCATTCATCGCCATTCCTTGCGCGGTTAAAGCTGGATCCAACGTTGCTTGCTGCTGAGGTGAAGCCACATTAGCTTGTTGAGCTGCGGCCTGTTGGGCTGCATGTGCATTATTGGCGTGCAGCATTGCCGCCTTGTCCGTAAGAGCATTGTTTGCTGATTGAGAAGCGGCCTGCGCTGACACTTGTTGTGTAGCCGTCGCTACAGCTGCTGTTGATGCTGCCGCAGCTAAGGCTTTAGTTTCGCTTGAATCCGTATTATCCCAATCGATAGCAGTGGGTTCACCAGACGCACTGTTCGCAGCCGGAGCTTGACTTAGCAAAGCTGTTACTTGTTGTTGAACGTTAGCGAGCTGTTGATTCAACAGGTCTAGGTTAGAGGTCGCTTTAGCCAAAGCGGCTTGCTCATCAACCGTCAACTTAGCGCCACTTTGTTGCTTATCAAGCAAGCTATCGACAACAGACTGCTCTGATTCGATTTGTCCATTCAATTGGTTTAGCGCTTTGGTATGGGCATCTACTTGCTTTGCCAGTTCAATATCCACGGCTGACAATGCTTGGCTCTGCTCGGCAGCAACCGCACTAGCTGCATTCTTTTGGCTCAGCTCTCGGCTCATACTGGCTTCAATTTGTTCTGGAGTGACGCCTTTATCCATCAACTGTCGAATTTCAGTATCAGTTAGCTGAGAAACACCCTTACCTCCGGTAAGTACAGCGATTTCAGAATCGACTTCAAGGCTCTTCTCCTGATTTGCAGCCTTAGCTTGTTGTGTCGCCTTATCCGTAACGGAAACTCCTGCAACAGAAGCACCGGTGATATTACCTTGGGCTTGTTCTACCTGACCTTGCTGAGGCAAGCCTTTGCCGTTTGGCGCTTGATTTAGGGTTTTGTTTGCCTCATCCAATTGACCAAGCAATTTATTGCCTTCGCTCATCGCTGCATTGGCTTGCGATGCCTGCGTAGCACCATCTACCGCTGATGGACCCTGAGTTTGGGATTGAGCAATATGTTCTTTAGACTCGTTAGTCGTATCCTGCGCATCTTTACCATCTGCCTTATCTGCAACAGTCTTATCAGCGACAGTGCTATCAGTGCCCGAATTGGCTTTGAGCTGAGCCTCAGATCCAGACGCAGCCTCTGCTGATGTTTTATCAGCAGCTTTCTCGCCTTCTACTTCTGAAGCTGCTTGCTTGCTTTGCGCTTCGCTCACTTCGTCAGTAGCCTTTGATTCAGCGGAATCACCTTTGTTCGCTTCGGCTGACGCTTCACCTTCGGTAGATGTCTGTTTAGTATCAGGTTTCGCAGTGCTTTCTGTGTCTTTTGCTGCGACTTTACTGTCACTTTCTTCAAAGCCGAGCGCTTCTTTAAAGGACTCAAAGAAACCTTTAGAGTCGCCGGTTTCTTCTACCTTGGAAGAGGCAGAACCGGTGTCCAACAACGATGACATTTTGTTGGTCGCTGAATTTGAGGAAAGACTAACATTCATATATACAAGCTCTATCTACTAGCTTTGCTGCCATGAATCAGGCAACAAAAAGAAAGTCGGATGCTTTTCATGCCTTTGGTGGGCATAACGCGCAATTTTATATAAAACGGAGCAAGAAACATGCCTATAAGTTCGGTTTTCACAATATAGAGAACAGCACTGACGTCATTCGTGGCTTAGGATCACATCTTCTTTCGGCTGTATAACAGAGTCGAAAACTCATCCATTTGCTTTTGTTCTCTTCGATCTTGCAGCTTTGCTTTCTCTTTCTGCTTTTTCTCCATCAACCACTCGTAGGATTTACGTTTTTTGCGTAACTCCATCCAGTAGCTTTGGCAGTTGTCGACTTGATTTTTAAAGTGGTGCTCGGCTTCTCTCTGTTTGGATAATGTTTCATCCAACTGAGTTAAGAAGCGGTTCAAGTGACCATATTGGCTCGCCGTTAAGCCTGCCTTGCCGCGGTCAACGAGCTGCTGACAGTAATCCAGTCGATACTTTTCAATCTGCGCAACCTGCTCATAGTAGCCTTGCAGCTCAGAGTTCGCTTTGTTGAGCGCAAGTACCGCTTGGTTCTCTTGATCTTTGGCTTGATCGAGCAAAAATTCTAATGCGTTATCCATGACTAACCTTATTCACCCGTTAGCCACCCAATACATGTTTCAACATGTTGACGCACATGTCGTATGGGACGGTCTCTTTCATCTTCTGCTGCAAGTACTCATCCAGTTTTGGTTTCAACGTGAAGGCACTATCGATTGCTGGATCCGTTCCTGGCTTGTAAGCACCAATCGACACCAAATCTTGGTTTTTACGGCAGATCGACAGCACTTGCCTTACCGCTTTCGACATCAAGACATGTTCTTCAGTGGTGATTTGCGGCATAACACGACTGACGGATTTCTCAACGTCAATCGCTGGGTAGTGACCGGCATCGGCCATCTCACGAGATAACACAACGTGACCATCGAGAATTGCTCGCGACGCATCCGCAATCGGATCTTGTAAGTCATCGCCTTCGGTTAACACGGTAAAGAAAGCCGTGATAGAACCTTGTTCATCATTGCCGTTACCTGCTCGTTCCACCAGCGCAGGAAGCTTAGCGAAGACTGATGGCGGATAGCCCTTGGTTGCTGGCGGCTCACCCACAGACAGAGCAATTTCACGCTGAGCTTGAGCAAAACGGGTCAATGAATCCATGAGTAGCAGAACATCTAAGCCTTGGTCGCGGAAGTACTCGGCGACAGCCAACGCGGTTTGACAGCCTTTTAAGCGCATCAATGGTGATGAGTCGGCAGGAGCGGCAACAACAACCGAACGCTTACGGCCATCTTCACCAAGAATCTCTTCAATAAATTCTTTAACTTCTCGTCCACGCTCACCGATTAGGCCTACGACCACTACTTGCGCAGTTGTGCCTCGAGTCATCATGCCCAGAGTTACGGATTTACCGACACCAGAGCCAGCAAACAGACCGATACGTTGCCCTTTACCCACGGTTAGCAAACCATTAATGGCTTTCAAGCCGACATCGAGTGGTTCAGAAATCGGTTTACGAGCTAACGGGTTGATTGGCTCCGCATTAAATGAAGCGCGTTGCTCTGTATAGATTGGACCTAAACCGTCGAGTGGATTACCTACGCCGTCGATCACTCGACCGAGCAGTTCCATTCCAACAGGGATACCACTTTCGGTAGTCATTGGCGTGACGCGAGCGCCAGGTAAGATCCCGGTGATTTGCTCACTCGGCATCAAAAATAGGTTATCGCCAGAGAAACCGACGACTTCGGCTTCCATCTGACCAGACATGGTTTCGACTAAACACAAACTGCCGATTGGCGCTTTACAGCCGGTCGCTTCAAGCGTTAAGCCAACAACGCGTACTAATTTACCAGAGGCAATTGGTCGCGATTTTAGCCCCTCGACTTTGTACTGACTGAGACGATTCGCTAACTCAAGCATTACTCATGACCTTGGTGACGATTTGCGCCGCAGAAATTTTGAATAACGTTCTTTACACGATCTTCCATGCGGTAGTTAACGCTCGACTCACCCGCTTCAATTTGTACATCACCACGGTTGAGTGCTGGCTCTGCGACCAGCGTCCAATTACGGCAGTCCAATTCAGTCTCGCCATACGCAGAGCGAATGATCGCCACATCTTCCGGATTGAGTTTCAATGTGATTGCGTGACCAGAAATCGGCAACGACTCTACCGATTCTTTAACGGTATCTAATATGATTTGTGGGTTGGTTTGCACTTCAACATGAACCACTTCTTTGACCATGGTAAGCACCATGTCGACCAATTGCTTCTCCACCTGAGCGTTCATCAACTCTAATGGTTGAGCGAACTGGTTTGCCAGCCCCATGAAGACGGCCACCTGCTGTTGAATGTACTCTTGACCCGCGGTTACGCCTTCAAGCTTGCCGGCTTCGTTGCCTTCTTCGTGACCGGCAGCAAAACCTTCTTCTTTGCCTTTTTCATAGCCTTGCTTAAAGCCCGCCTCTTGGCCTTGATGCAGCCCTTCCTGATAAGCGCCTTGTTTAATCAGCTCGATTTGCTCTTCAGTCAGAACCAGCTCTTCATCTTCAATGGCTTCTTCAACCGTTGGCATCCAACTAGGGTCGTAGTTAAAAGCGGTTTCTTTGGCTTGTTTGCTCACGTCAGAGGTGTAGTCAGGCAGCCCCCATTTCTGAGGTTGGGCAACCGTATTATCTTCTTCAGGGCGAAGGAAGCCGCGTTTTCTATCACCTGACATATCAGTACCTATCTATGAGTGGCTTAACTGTATTGTGAATTCAAGCAGTTAAACTGAGTTAATCTGTGGTTCGAGATTGGATAAAGAAAAGCCCCAACAGTGTGGGGCTTTTGAGATTTCTGTATTAAAGGAACTCGTCGGCGCCACCAGACAGCATAATTTCGCCACTGTCTGCCATCTTCCTCGCGATACCCAAAATCTCTTTCTGAGCCGCTTCAACATCAGAGACTTTGACTGGCGGCATCGCCTCAATATCGTCTCTCATCATATCGGCAGCACGTTTAGACATGTTCTTGAAGATCTTCTCACGTAGACCTTCATCTGCACCTTTAAGTGCTTTCTGTAGAATATCTTGTGGAACATCACGTAGTAGTCGTTGAACACCTTGGTCATCAACTTCAATAAGGTTTTCAAAGACAAACATCAGATCTTGAATCTGTGTTGCCATGTCTTCGTCTTGGTCACGGATTTGATCCATCAAGACGCCTTCCACGTTGTTGTCCATGTAGTTCATGATCTCAGCCGCGGCTTTCAGGCCACCAATTTTGGCAGCTTGAGCACCCGCTTGACCCGCGAACTGTTTCTCCATGATTTCATTCAGTTCAGCAAGCGCCGAAGGTTGAACTTCTTCAAGGTTGGCAATACGCATCATCAGATCCAGACGAACTCGCTCTGGGAACTGAGACAGGATCTCAGCCGATTGATCGGCATCGAGGTACGACAACACAATAGTTTGAATTTGAGGGTGCTCGTTGATGATAATGCTCGCCACCTGACGAGGATCCATCCACTTAAGCGAATCCAAACCTTTCGAACCTGTGCCGAGAAGGATTTGGTCAACAAGGTTATTCGCCTT
This sequence comes from Vibrio sp. 10N.247.311.12, assembly GCF_041467515.1. Taxonomy (NCBI): domain Bacteria; kingdom Pseudomonadati; phylum Pseudomonadota; class Gammaproteobacteria; order Vibrionales; family Vibrionaceae; genus Vibrio; species Vibrio sp. 10N.247.311.12. The sequence continues at coordinate 67,427 of NZ_JBFSUV010000002.1, read as the reverse complement.
GTCTTCACCCAGAGCAGCAACTAACGCATTACGCATGAAGTCTTCGCTGCCCATACCAATGTTGGTGTACTTCTGAATATCATCTAAGAAAGCACGGTGCACAGCGCCTACTTTCTCTTGGGATAGGTCTGTAGCTCGCGCCATCGCACTACCCACACGCTGAACCTGCTTTGGCTCTAGGTGACGAATAATACCAGCAGCATCTTCTTCATTTAAACTGAGCAACAAGATCGCAGCGCGCTCATCGCCTGAGATAGAGCCGATATCCACGCTAGAGACATCAAGCACTTCACCGCCTTCAGTTTGTTGTGGAACTATTTCGTTAGCCATCTACCATCCAATTCTTAACTACTTGAGCTGCTAGCTCTGGTTCATTCGCTACAAGTGCACGTACTGCTTTCAGCACGTCCTCGTCTTTATGAAGGTTTGGTAAGTCGATACTTGAACCAAATTCAAACAGCTCACCACCTTCAATATCACCACCAATTAAGCTGGTTTCGCCGTTGGCACCAATTGGCATGCCATCAGGTCCGTACATCTGTTCATCGTTGTCTGCTGCTGGGTTAAGCAGTTTCTTCATTGCAGGGCGAACAAGTACCAACACCACCACAATGATAACCAAGGCACTTGCAAACCAACGAACCCAATCATTGAAGTTTGGATGCTCCCAGATTGGCACATCAGCAACAACATCTGTTACTTGAGGTGCAAACTGCATGCTTAATACGTTGAGCAAATCACCACGAGTTTCATCAAAGCCCACCGTACCAATCAGTACTTGGCGAATCGCATTGATCTCGCTCGCCGGAATCGGAGTATGAACCACTTCACCCGTATCTGGGTTCAAGGATTGGCGGTCTTTGATCGCAACAGAAACCGTCTGACGATTAACCGTGCCGCTCTGTTTACGTTCATGACTGATGGTGGTGTCTAGCTCAAAGTTTCGAGTCGCTTCTTTGTGAACAGAGCCTTGACCTGTCATCGCGCCGTCTTTCATCTGAGCCACATCCTGTGGAATTGAGGCATCCGCTGGAGGCTGGTTACTCAACGCACCCGGAATACCCGCCACCGTATTTCCATTGTTGTAATCTTCTAAGGTGTATTCACTTCGAGTCGCCGGTGTATTCGGATCAAAACGTTTTCTGGTTTGCTCCACAGCACTGAAATCGAGCTGGATATCAACCTGAGCGGTGTAGTTACCAAACCCAAGAATAGGAATCAGGATGGAGTCAATTTTTTCACGCAGCGCTTGTTCTTGATTGCGCTCTAACTCGTGTTCTTTACGACGCGCCGCTGACATAGGGTCTTGAGAGCCTGAGCTCAACAATCGGCCATGCTGATCGGTCACCGTAATACGTGAGGTTTTCATTCCCGGAACGGCACTTGCCACCATATCCACAACAGAATCAACTTCTTGCTGCTTGAGGTTAGTACCTGTTTTTAGAGTTAGGAATACAGAAGCAGAGGCTTCTTGATTATGACGTACAAAAACACTCTGCTTCGGCAGGGCCAATAAAACCTGAGCTTTACGCACCTGTTTCATCTGCTCAATGGCTTTGGCAAGTTGTCTTTCGCGGCTTAATTTAAGGCGTTCTTGTTCTAAACGTTGTGATACACCAAAACCCATGTCTTGCATGAGGATGTCATCACCCGCGTTTCGCTCTTGATTCAAACCCGCTCGTACCATATTAAGCTTTAATGAGTTGTACTCACTCGCCGGTACTGAGATGGTATTGCCTTCAAGCGTGTAATCGATCTTTTGCAGATCTAAGTAATCAAGAACGGGGATCAATTCTTCTGTTTCGTAAGCCCCTAATGGACGCATTTCTGGCTCTTTTACCCAGAAAAACAGCATCACAATCAGCGCTACACAGATAGAGATAGAAAGGACTAAGACGACCTGACGAAGTAAATCAAGATCACCGACAGCCATATCGAACTTCGATGAACTGCGTTCACCTAGATCGGGATTTTGCCCTTCTCCGTCTAGCTCAGAGCCTGCAATAAGTGCATGGTCGTTGCTATCGCTTACGGTTAAATCTGTTGTTTGACTATTATCTGCCACTATTTAACTACCCAACTTATACCGGCATATTCATCAGCTCTTTGTACGATTCGACCAATTTATTTCTAATTTGGATCGTCGCCTCAAAAGCCACACTAGATTTATTACGAGCAATCATCACGTCCGATAGGGATACGCTTTGGTCGCCACTATCAAAACGAGCTTGAAGATCACCTGAGGTCTTTTGTAATGAGTTCACATTATTGATGGCATTAGTCAGCATGTTGCCAAAATCTGCACCGACCGCTTGCCCCGTTGCTGCGGGACGCGCGCTGGCAGCTTCGACCATCATTGCCTGCATTTCGCCTTGTAAACCATCTATTCTCATCTACTACCTCAGGAGTCAAAATTATGACCATCTATTTAGCTATATTATTGACAGAGCAATTAGCGTGCCACACATTTAATTGACTAGATATCGTATTACACTAGTCAGAAAGCTGACACTACTAATCTATCCTCAGTTTGGGATATCTATTCCAGCATCGCGCATTTTAGCCAACTTGTAACGCAGTGTACGAGGGCTAATGCCCAGTTTTTCAGCCATATCTTTGCGTCGGCCATTACATGCAATCAGGGTTTCAAGAATGATCGCATACTCTTGATCTCTAAGCTCATTACCTAACCCTTCGCTGCTAGCCGCGATTTTATTGATTGGGTTTGCTTCGGCAATAGGCTTAATTTCTGGCGCAGCTACGTCACTGCCTTCGACGATTTGTTGTAGGCTGCTTGCGTCTTGCCAATCGACACCTTCAAGAAGGATATGCTCACCAGAGATGTTCTCTTGTTCGCTCAATATTAGCGCACGCTGTACCACATTGTCTAATTCGCGAACATTGCCCGGCCACGGATAATTGACGAGTTTGCTGATCGCTTGTGCTGACATAACGGGTACAGGCATACCAAGTTTGGTGCAGTGGCGCTCAACTAAGTGCTTGGCTAAAGGCTCAATATCGCCTTTACGCTCGCACAATGGAGGCCAAGAAATTGGGAATACATTCAGGCGGTAGTATAAATCCTCACGGAAATTCCCTTCAGAAACATACTGTTTAAGGTCTCGGTTACTGGTCGCTAATACACGAACATCCAATTTGATGCTCTTACGACTACCTAATCGCTCAACTTCGCGCTCTTGCAAAACACGCAGTAGTTTGGCTTGTAGGCTAAGATCCATTTCACTGATCTCATCCAACAGAATTGTACCGCCCTGCGCTTGCTCGAATTTCCCCGGGCAAGCTTGAATAGCGCCAGTAAATGCGCCTTTTTCATAACCAAACAGGGTCGCTTCTAACATGTTGTCTGGGATCGCCGCGCAGTTAATCGCGACAAACGGGCCATCTTTTCGGCTAGAAGCATTGTGAATGTAGCGAGACATCACCTCTTTACCAGAACCACTCGGGCCCAACACCATGACGTTGGCATCGGTTTTCGCAACTTTATCAGCCAGCATCATTAGCTTGATACTTTTTTCATCAGCAACGATAGCGTCACCATTGTCATCCGACTTTACAGGCGCATAACGGCTGACCATGTTGAGCAGCACTTCTGGCGCAAATGGCTTTGCCATATAGTCGATAGCGCCCTCTTTCATTGCAGCAACGGCATCTTCGATGTTGGCGTACGCTGTCATTAGCAATACCGGCAAATTTGGCCAATGCTGCTTAATGTTTCTCAATAGTGCCAAGCCACCCATGCCCGCCATCTGCACGTCAGATACGACAATATCAACGGAGTTCGATTTTAATTTGACCAGAGCATCTTCCGCACAATCCGCTTCCAGCCATTCATAGCCAGCAAGCGCGAGTGTGTCGACAAGGGCTTCGCGTAGACCTTCATCATCTTCGACGATTAACACTTTGCTTTGAGCCATAGGATTCTCCAGTGTAAATTCAGTTAAAACTTATTAGTCTTCAGAAGAAGCACTTCTTTCAAGCGGTAGACACATGGTAAAGCATGCGCCGTCGCCTTCTTCTGATATCAATTCCAGTCGGCCTTCATGTGCTCGACATACCATTTGTACAACCGCTAAGCCTAGACCTGTACCTTGTGAACGAGTGGTAAAGAAGGGTTCCATTATTTTACCTTGAAGCTCTTTCGGTACGCCGGGGCCACTGTCTTGCACTGATATCTTAAGCTCGCCATTTACGGGCCTAAAAAACACATCGATCTGCGATTCCTTACCCGCAATTTGAACCGCGTTCAACACTAGGTTGCTTAACGCTGAGGCGATAGCATTGGCGTTGCCGAACATTTGAGTCTGTTCGCCCTCAACTTCTTGGCAATAATCAATCTGGTTAGTTTTCAATGCCGCTTCCACCATAGGGTGAAATTCAGTGATCAATTCAGCCACAGTAAATGGCTTAACGACTTTGTTGTCACCACCTTTGGCAAACAACAGCATGTCGTTCACTTGCTTCTCTAAGTCATGCAATCTATCCATAAGCTTAGATTGAAAACGCGTTTTTGTTGCCGGCGGCAGATTTGGCGCGGCAAGGTTTGATGCATACAGCATCGCACTTGAAAGCGGCGTTCGCACTTGATGGGCAAGCGAGGCCACCATTCTACCTAATGAAGACAAACGCTGAAGATCACTCACGCGAGACTGCAATAGTCGGGTCTCGGTCAGATCGGTAATCAAAATCAGCTGACCCGTGGTAGAGGCTGAAATCGCCAAACGCACTTTTCGCCCGTTCTTCAATGAGATCTCATGACCGTCATCGTCTTTTGGGTCAAAGGCACTTTGAATCACTGAAAACCACTTCTCACCAACCAACTCAACACCAAGAATACGATGCGCTTCAGGGTTCGCTTCTCTCACTTCGCCGTGTGTATCTAACAAGATAACCCCTGCTGGCATCACGTCGAGTACTTGCTTATAGCGCTCAACCTGCTGTTCAACAGAATCTAGGTGTGATTGATTTTCTGGTTCGTTAGATACGCGCATGTCAAAAATTTGCCTCAAATACTAAAACAGCCTGAGACGTACAACACGAGTCAGGCTATTTGCTATATTTATCACATAGTTAAGCAAGCAACAACTCGACTATGGTTTATCTGTTCACTTAGCTAGAGTTACCAAATAGCTAAAAAGTGTGTGCTAGTTTTTCGTTTTCATCGAAAACTGGACACTATCGCTGCAAGTTATATTTACGCATTTTTTCAACCAGAGTGGTTCTACGCATTCCAAGCATGTCAGCAGCACGAGCAACAATGCCGCCCTGCGCTTCCAACGCTTGATTGATCATATTCACTTCCATATCCGCGAGTAGCTCTTTCAAGTTAACCCCTTCTGGCGGTAACTCTTGAGGCGCATTAGCATTGTCGGCAATATCATCTTGCTGATCAAAACTGAAATCTTCTGAGAATAAGTCAGCAAGTGCATCACGCTCTTGCTCCTCTTCAGATCCAAAGCTATTAAACTCTGGCTGGAACTCAGGGATATCGCTGTATCGATATTTAGTTGGCAGGTGATTCACATCAACCAAGCTGTTTGGATACAAGATAACCATTCGTTCAACCAGGTTCGCTAGTTCACGAACGTTACCTGGCCAGTAATGCTCCATCAAAGAGTTGATAGCACGAGCCGTGAAACAGATAGGCATGCTGCCTTCCGCTTCCATTCGAGTCATCAGCTCTTGAAGCAACAGTGGAATATCTTCTTTACGATCTTGAAGCGCCGGCATTTCAATCGGGAATACATTTAAGCGGTAGTAAAGATCTTCACGGAACGAATCATCGTCGATCATATCTTCAAGGTTGCGGTGGGTTGCCGCAATCACTCTAACATCAGCTTGTATGGTGCTATTGCCACCTACACGCTCAAAGCATCGCTCTTGCAGTACTCGTAGCAGCTTAACTTGCATCGCCATCGGCATATCGCCAATTTCATCAAGAAACAGTGTGCCACCTTCAGCCAATTCAAAACGGCCTTTACGTGCGGTAATCGCCCCAGTAAATGCGCCCTTCTCATGACCAAACAGTTCACTTTCAAGCAAATCAGGTGGAATCGCGCCACAGTTTACAGGAACAAAAGGCCCTGAACGACGTTTAGAGTGATAGTGAATGTTACGCGCTACGACTTCTTTGCCTGTACCAGATTCACCAAGAATCAGCACGTTCGCTTCCGTAGAAGAGACTTGTTCAATTAAGTGACGTACTTCTTGAATGCCAGCACTTTGTCCTACTAGGCTGCGAAACAGGGTGTTCTTGCGTGCCGAAGACACAACTTGAACACCTTTGCGGCCTAAGAAGTCTTTACAGTGTCTTAATGCATCACTTAATTGCGGGTAGTTAAGAGGAAGTTCAAGCTCACCAACATAGTTAGTCAACTCGTCAACCGGGTGATTGTTTTTGCCAATCACCAGTAAAGGGATGTGATTGGCGTGAACAAGCTTCTCATTCAGTAATGCGTTGAAGCCTTTACCTTTAATGGTACCAATAATGCAGCCGGCCCACTGTAGTGACCAGTCAACTTTACGTGCTTGTTCAGAGCTGATTACTTCGCAGCTCTCTCCTACAAACTCTAATATTGTGCTTAAATTGTGACGATCTTGAGCGTTATCGTCGACGACAAGCAGTTTTGCCAAACCTTGCATAAGTAGGAATTATTGCCTTTATTTTGGTGCGATGCGGAAAAACGGTGAGCAACGTAGTCTATAAAACAGTGAGATGTATCAATGATTATGGTCTACGTGGACAAATTTAGGAAATCAGCAACGAAAAAAGCCATTAGGCTATCTAATGGCTTCTATTTTATTTGATTAAAAAAATAAGGCAACCAACCAATCAAGGGATATGAGATTGGTTAAAACTGCAATTTTTCTTTAAATACCTACGTCAGCGGACGTCAAGTTGTGATATTCGTTCGGAATTTGGTCCCAAGCGCTCTTAATTTCGCGAATAATATCGATAACATCATCAATAGGCTGTGGGTCATTTTTGTGATTTGCCGCAGAAATTTGCGTGATCATGAACTCATAAAGTTGATCTAGGTTTTTCGCAATATCGCCACCATCGTCCATAGATAGGCAACTGCGTAGGCTAATAATGATATCTAGAGCCTTACCAAGTCGCTCACCTTTCACCGGGATGTTACCCGCTTGCATTGCCGCTTTACCTTGAATCAAACGCTCGATAGCACCTGCCATTAGCATCTGTACAATCTTATGCGGTGAGGCAGCCGTTAGCTGACTATCCACTGATACCTTTTTATATGCCTGTAAAGAACCGCGCATAGTAAACCTCTTCTATAAAAACTTTTTGTATTGTTGAACTGATTTAGCACCGTGACGATATTTGTGTAGGGCCTTACCTACTCGACTCGTCTCAGACTGCATCAATTCGACTAATTTTCTGGTTCTGATAATGGCTTCAAACCATTCAGAACTTTGCTTAACGTCGGGGTGTGAGTCGATTATTTGAAGCACGTTTTGCAATAACTGTTCTCTGTTATCGACAAGCAGCGTTATTTCTTCAGCATTAATTTCACTAAATTCAAGCTTAGAGAGAATTAATTGATCGAGTTCACAAAGCTCTTTTAGCTGGCTATTCATCTATTAGCCCAACGCATTCATCATACTGCCCAACTGAGATTGCATCTTACTGGTCGCATCTTGCATGGCCGTGAACTTAGAGTGGGTACGGATCTCAAGGCTGTCCATGCGGCGGTCAAGCGCGCTTTGGTCATCTGCTAGGCGGTAATTTTGCTCGACCAAGCTCTTTTCTCGAGTACGGATTGAACCCGTGATACCTGTAATGCCTTGAATCGCGTCTTCCACTTTTTTGGCGAAGCCGTTGTTGCCACCAAAGAACTCACCCAACTTATCAAAGTTATTGTTAAGTTGACGGTCAAGCATGTCGTAGTTGATTTCTAACGAGCCTTGTCTTGTGGTCGTGATACCAAACTCGGTCAAAGATTTTAGGTTATCAGGCGCGCCTTCGATACTTGATGAGAACACCCCTTTCAATCGGGAGTCGGCGTTACGCACTGTACTGTCACCAGAGAGCGGGCCTTTTTGACCAGTCGTTGGATCAACACCCGCGAGGTCTTTCGACACTTGATAGAACTGGTTATAAGAGCTCACAAAGGATTCGATATCTTGGCGAACACTGTTACGGTCGTACTCCACACCAATTTCTGCCGGCGGCTTATCTTTTGGCGTTTTTCCTTTTACCGTAATATCAATACCTTCAATGGCATCTTCAATCACATTGTTATTACTAGAGAGTTGAGCAACACCATCTAGGACAACCATAGAATCTTGGCCAGCCTGAACTTCAGTCATTCCACTATAGGTATCAAAAGATTGCTGTGCTTGTTCAAGATCTGCTTGCGCTTTATCGACCTTCTCTAAGAGCTCGCGCTCTTCGGGTTCTAATTTGGCACGCTCAATTTTCTTGGCTTGCTCTGCGGTGAGTTCGCCTTTTTGAACTTTCTCAGCCAACTCCGCTTTTTCTTGTGAAATCTTCTCTTCGATACGCGCTTGCTCAGCCTCAAGCTTTTGTTGGGCTTCTTTCGGTGTCACGTAGGAATCCGTCAACGTACCTGAGGCAGCATTTGACCATCCCGGTACATCAGGTGCCTTCTCTATTGCTTTTTCATCAAGCTCAAGTTCTGGTGTATAGTAAGAGTCAAGAAGCGTACCAGAGGCAGTTTCCGTCCAACCTGGGATATTGTCTTCAGGCATGACAGATTTTGCCGCTTTAGCTGCATCAAGAGCTGCTTGGCCGTCGGCGGCGGCTTGTTCTCCGTAGCTAAGGCTTTGAGAGTCTTCGTCAGCAACGGAGGTAGAATCAGTTTGGGATGCAGGGATGACATTGCCATCTTTATCGAGTGTTTCATTCGCATTTGGGTCATCGCTAGCGATCACTTCATCGATGAGTTCAACGGCTTTTCCTGCAGGGGTTAGAGCTAGAATATCTTGAGCAGCAACGCGCGCTTTCTCTAGCGCTTTAACACGTTCTTCAAGCGTTTTGTATTCGAGTTTTTTTAAGGGATTGGCAGCATCTGACTCAACATTAATGCTGATCTGCTGATCTGAACCAGACTGGTTCGAGGCAATAATAAGTCTTGGACCTTCGACATCGTTGATAATAGATGCACGAACGCCTGGGTTGCTATCTGCACCGTTGATACCACGAACAACTTCGATAAGTCTCGATCTGTCGCCAACTTGCACGTCAAAGCTGTCATCACCAAGCGAAACCTGCAGCTTACCTGGGCCAAATTTCATGTCCTCTGACAGTACATCAGAAGCCACTTTATGGCTTTGGGCAAGCTGCAACACATCGATGGCATATTTGCCAGCGATCGCTTCGGTAGTCGCGGTTGCAGAGACAAGCGCTTCATCGGTACTTTCCACTGTTCGCACAGCAAAAGCTTTTTCCTGACGAAAGTTTGTCATCAGGTTTTTCATCGAATCAAGGGATTCTCTGAGTCTTCCATAGGCACTAATGCTGGTATCGATTCGCGTTCGTTCATTGTCGATTCGTTGCTGTTTAGGTACACGCTCCGAATCAACAATTTTGCTGACCATGGAATTGATATCCATGCCAGACGAAATCCCCATTGGGCCAAAACTCATTAAATCACCTCAATAATACGACTTAAACCTTCACCTCAAATATTCGACTATTCGAGTTTTGGGCTGCTAGGCGTCTTAGAATTTCAAGCATTTCTTCATCAGGGATCTGGCGAATAATATCACCGGTTGTGGTCTCATAAATGGTAACCACATCTCTCCCAGATTCTTCATCGACCTTAAAAGCCACACCTTTATTGAGAGAGGAGATAAACTCGTTTACCTTCTCCACCATTTTGACTCGCTCTTCATCATTTAACTCTTGTCTATGTTGAGCTAATTGAATCGCCGCTTCGGTAGCTTCCTCTTTCGATTTCTCTACCTTGTCATAAGATGTTGCTTCTTTTAGTCGCGAAAGACTCGACGCACTACTACCTTCATCGCTTGCAATTTTAATGCCATTAGGTGAGCCATAAGGCTGGATGTTCGATGCGTTGGATGATATTTCCATAACACTCTCCCTCCCTCCTTTATGAGCCAAACAGTAAAACTCTACCCAGAGTAGAGTTTACCGCTACTTACCGAGGTAAGTTTAGCCCAATAAGCTTAGAGCTGCTGATGGTGACTGTTTTGCTTGAGCTAGGATAGAAGTACTCGCCTGTTGTAGGATTTGAGACTTCGTCATAGCTGTTGTTTCTTTCGCGTAATCGGTATCTTTGATACGGCTCTTAGACGCATTAACGTTTTCGTTGATGTTGTCTAAGTTGCTGATTGCATGGTCAAAACGGTTTTGGAAAGCACCTAGAGAAGCACGTTGGCTATCAACAGATTTTAGAGCACCATCAATGATAGATACTGCTTCGTTTGCACCTGCAACAGAAGTTACGTCGATATCGTTAACGGTAACGTCTTTACCAGCACCGATACCTAGTTCGCCCGCAAGGCTGCCGCCAAACTCAACATCACCTTCAACTTTTTGGCTTGAAGCGAAAAGTTGCAGTTTACCGCCTTCACCCACAGACGCTTTAACGTCTTGGCTTTGACCATTGATGTAAGTTGCTAGCTCTTCGATATCGTTGCCTTCTTTAGCAGAGATAGATAGCTCTTGCGCTTCACCAAACTTATCGTTGTATTTGATTGTTAAATCAGCACCCGCACCTACACGCCAAGAAGCATCTTTGCCTTCTGTAACGCCGTAGCTCTTACCACCCATGTCTTGAGTGTCAGTACGCATGTTGCTCATAGATAGCATTACTGCTTCACCTGAGTCAGCACCGATTTGGAAAGATTGGCTGCCGTAAGTACCGTTCAGAAGCTTGTTACCACCAAAAGAGGTCGTTTCAGCGATACGGTTAAGTTCTGTGTTTAGAGCAGAGACTTCTTCTTGGATCGCAACACGTTCAGATTTGCTGTTCGAACCGTTTGAAGATTGAAGAGAAAGGTCACGCATACGTTGCAGAATGTTGGTTGACTCATTCATTGCACCTTCAGCTGTCTGTGCAATAGAGATACCGTCATTCGCGTTTTTCACAGCCATATCTAGGCCACGACTTTGCGACGTTAAGCGGTTAGAGATTTGTAGGCCTGCAGCATCATCTTTTGCGCTATTGATTTTATAGCCAGAAGACAAACGCTCCATTGATTTTTGAGTACCTTCAGCCGCGCTATTTAGGTAGCGCTGAGCCGTCATTGCAGACACATTTGTGCTTACATTAATCGCCATAGTTGATCTCCTTTAGGCATTTTTTAATGTACTTATGTGACTCTCACCTCACACTAATACATGTCAATTTTGTTTATGCACCAGTGTCTCTCTCACCTTACATTGGTACATATCATTTCTCTCAATCCCTTTAACGGCGCCTTAATTAGAAGCTTTAATAAAAAATGCGCTTTTTTTCATATTCTTTTCAACAACAAAGGAAAGTGTGATCGGGCTTCAATTAATAGGGCGACATTCGCTAAAGTTGCCCCATTATTTAAGTTAATGAGCGTAGTGTTGAATATAAAGTCAGAAGAGATCCCTGATATCTCGTTCTACTCGATTCTGGGGTGACGAAAGACTGCTTCGATGTAGTAAGCGAGGAAACCATCATTTCCCAATTCCCGTCACTCCCTACAGTGAGGAGCGAGCGTGATAGGGAATCTCGCTTTCCAATCAACGACCAACACCAAAACTCCCCCCTTCTCCAAATTGCAGGCAATAAAAAACCCAGCCGAAGCTGGGTCTGTTTAGCGCTCATCTCTCACCACGAGCTAATTTGTGGAAGCCTAACGTTGACGCTTATAGTCAACGTGGCTTTTTAATCGATTAACCTAGTAGGCTAAGTGCCGAGTTCGGAGCTTGCTTCGCTTGAGCAAGAATCGAGCTTGAAGCTTGAGAAAGGATCTGAGACTTAGTCATCTGAGTCGTTTCTTTCGCGAAATCGGTATCTTTAATACGGCTCTTAGATGCGTTAACGTTCTCGTTAATGTTGTCTAAGTTGCTGATAGCGTGGTCGAAACGGTTTTGGAAAGCACCTAGCTCAGCACGGTGGCTATCTACATACTTAAGTGCCGCATCGATAATAGCTACAGACTCTTGTGCGCCGCCAACTGATGTTACGTCGATAGTATCAACCGTTACGTCTTTGCCAGGTTGCATGCCTAGTTCGCCAGCCAGGCTGCCAGAGAATGCCACTTCGCCTTCAACCTTGTTGTTACCAGTAAACATTTGTAGCTTACCGTCTTCAGTTACAGACGCTTTAACAGAGTCTTGTTGACCGTTGATGTACGTTGCTAGCTCTTCGATGTCGTCACCCGCTTTTGCGCTGATGTCGATTTCTTGTGCTTGACCGAAGTTATCAGTGAACGACATTTTTAGGTCGTTAGAGCCTGCTTGAACGTTCCAATCTTTATCTTTCGCGTTCTCAGTTTGGTAGCTCTTACCACCCATCTGAGCGTTATCAGAGCGCATGTCTTTCAGTTGAAGCATTACCGCTTCACCGTTGTCTGCACCGATTTGGAATGATTTAGTACCGTGAGTACCGTTAAGCAACTTGTTGCCACCAAAAGACGTCGTTTCCGCGATACGGTTCAGTTCGTCGTTCAGCGCTGTTACTTCTTCTTGAATCGCTACACGCTCAGATTTTGAGTTTGAGCCGTTTGAAGATTGTAGAGACAAATCACGCATACGTTGCAGGATGTTAGTCGTCTCATTCATTGCACCTTCAGCTGTTTGTGCAATTGAGATACCGTCGTTCGCGTTACGTACAGCAACATCAAGACCACGACTTTGAACGTTCAAACGGTTCGAGATTTGTAGACCCGCAGCGTCATCTTTTGCGCTGTTGATTTTTGAGCCAGAAGCTAGACGCTCCATTGATGTTTGTTGTGCGCTGTTTGCGTTGTTTAGGTAACGTTGCGCTGTCATCGCTGAAACGTTTGTATTTACATTCACTGCCATGGTGATTTCTCCAATTGATTTTCCGGTATAGCGGTTTCCGACGTCTCGGAAAACCAAGTAGTTCTCTCAAAGTTACTTTTAATAACGGCGCGAAAATCAGAAGCTTTAGAAAAACTTTCAAAAAACCACAAAAAAAATATTAATCTAATATTTATCAACAACTTAATTTTTATCATTTTCTAATACAGCGATAGATTTCAATTGGAAAAAGATCTTAATCTGTTCAGAAAGCGTACGAACCGCCGTCTAAATGGCTCAAGGTCGAGAAATGATCAATCGCCAAAGATCTCTGACTTACGCAAATCTTGTGTAATAGATGACATTATTTGTCGTGAAGAAGAACCATCAAATAGAGATTTGGAAAAGGTAGTGCGAGAAAGTTCACAGGAAAATAAATAGCAAAAACAAGAAATACAGAAAGGAAAAAGCCCCTTTTCCTTTGAGAGAACCGGGGCTAGTTGGCGCGTCAGAGCCTGTGTGGAGATCATCGAGAAATGAACACATTTCCGACTTGCCGTTGCATTCTTACTGCAAAAATGGATAGCAGGTGAGAGATGAGAGAGCTAAACATTCAATAGTAAGTATGCTTGCCAGTTTCCCTTGCTGCATGGCTCACGTCTGAACACGAGCAGCAAGTTCAACCAATAACTATTGCAATAATGACATTGCAGAGTTAGGCAACTGTTTTGCTTGAGCAAGTATTGAAGTACCTGCTTGTTGCAGAATTTGTGATTTGGTCATTTGCGTCGTCTCTTTCGCAAAGTCCGTATCTTTGATTCGGCTGTTTGAAGCGTCTACGTTCTCTTGTACGTTTGCCAAGTTATTAATACTGTGGCTTAGACGGTTCTGTTTTGCACCCAAATCAGCACGCTGTGAATCCACGTACTTCATTGCAGAATCAATCACGCTGATCGCGTTCTGTGAACCCGCAACGCTGGTTAAGCTAACATCTTGAACCGAGGTTGCGCGGCCTTCACTCTTAATACCTAGCTCAGACGCTAGACCACCAGAGATAGACATTGGGCCGTCAAGGTCAGGTTCAGCAACGAACAGTTGAATGCGACCATCATCAGTAACCGATGCGTTCACAAGATCAGACTGACCATTAATGTAAGTCGCAAGCTCTTCGATATCATCGCCCGCTTTGGTATTGATATCTAAAACGATGTCTTCACCCGCTTTGGTTTTGAATTCGAACTTAAGATCGCTCGCTGTTGGCGGCACTTCCCAGTTCTTATCTTTCGCGTTTTCTGAATCGAACGTAGTACCACCCATACGGTAGTCATCTGCACGGATACTTGTCAGAGCCATGATCATTGCTTCACCAGAGTTAGAACCGATCTGGAATGAAGCTTCACCGAATGAACCGTTCAGTAGACGACGACCACCAAACGATGTGGTTTCCGCAATACGGTTAAGCTCATCTTGAAGTGCCATTGACTCTTCGTTCAGTGCAGTACGCTCTGCCGGCGAGTTAGTGCCGTTTGATGATTGAATCGCTAGGTCACGCATACGTTGTAGTACGTTAGTCGATTCGTTCATCGCGCCTTCTGCTGTTTGAGCAATCGAAATACCGTCGTTGGCATTACGCATTGCCACATCAAGACCACGAGACTGAGCGGTTAGACGGTTCGAGATTTGCAGACCTGCCGCATCATCTTTCGCGCTGTTGATCTTGTGACCAGATGACAAACGCTCCATAGAAGTCGCTAAGTCATTAGATGCTTTATTCAGGTAACGCTGTGCTGTCATAGCAGATACGTTAGTGCTTACATTGATAGCCATTTTGCTCTCCTTATGAGTTCGCAAAGTTTCTGCGAAGCGGCCAGCTTTACTCTCATATGGATAAGCACTGACCGTGTATTACTCGATAAACCCTATACAAGGTTTAAGATCTGTATTAATCATTTATAACCAACACAGATACAAGTTGTATGCCAAGTTTAATATCATATAAATAATTTTTTAATTATCTAAAAATCAGAAGCTTACAAACAACACTGCGCAATTATGATTTTCTACTATTAGAAGATGAAAAACATTCACCTTCCTTATTGCCGTTTTTTGCCGCTATTCTAGAAACATCATGCTTCGTACAAAAAAGCGGCAAACTGTGGCGTCATTCGCACGTATGGCATAGCACATACGGCAAGGAATCAACGCCATGGTGATCGACAAGCCACCATTAAATACCGATTGATCATTAAATATAGTTAAACAAGGTCAGGTCTTTGGTTTTGCCAAACGCTTGTTGAGAAGCTTGTAGTGCTCGAGAGTTTTCATTGAACTCAATGATCGCTTTCGAGTAATCCAAGTCTTCAAAGTTGCTTTTTGCTTTTGCTAAAGACAACTTGAAATCTTCATGTTGTTGCTCTTGAATATCCAAAGTACTCAAGCGTGCACCAACATCGGTTCTTGCCTTGGTCAAATGGATAAACGCAGCGTGGAACTCTTCAGTTACTTGGTGCAGTTTCGCTGTTGCTGATGCATCCGATACCGGGTTTTCAGCCTGCTCAGCAGCCTCTTTGAACGTATCAAAGATAGAGAAAGTCTCTCGTGGTTCTAAGGTGATCGAATCACCTTTAGTGATTTGGCCTTTGATTTGAATATTCAGCCCTTCATAAACAATGCCTGTCGAAGGATCAAAATCTTCTGCCGCAACCACTGCGCCGTCTTTTTCAAGCTGATAAGCGAAATTGCCCGTCTGCATGTCGACAAACGTCACTTTATAAGTAGACCCATCTTCATCGCTGTTGGTCGCACGCCCGAGCAATAACTCAGACGCAGGTTCAAGCTCGTACTGAGGTTCGTAGTCACCGAACGGGTTGTCTATTTCCATAAACATCTTGCTGCCCGGATCATTCATTGCCATTTCAAAGCTGCTTGCCACACGCATCTTGCGTTGGTAGTCATCACCTTGATATGTCACATTCCCTTCGTTATCTCGAAAGAAAGGCTGATTTTTCGGCTTAGTGCCTGCAAACGTGTAGTTACCCGACTCATCTTGAGAGTTGGCTAAATGCAGGAAGTTATTCGCCAGTTCTTGAATTTCACGCTTCTTAGCTAAACGGTCTTCCGGAGAAAGCGCACCGTTGATCATTTCCATCACGGTTCGTTTTGCTTCATCAGCAAAGCCTTCAGTGTTAGAAACCAATACTTCATGATGCTCAAGACGGTTTCTGACTAGAGTAATCGCATCGACATACTGTTTAAGCTGTTCTGACTGCTGACCAATGTTCTGTAAATAGTGCGTCGCTAATGGGTCATCACTTGGCGACTGTAACTTCTTACCCGAAGCAAGTTGTGCTTGGTTGTGATGCACCTTGTTCTCTTGACGGCGCAAGTCGTTTTGTACTGACTGATAATTATGGAAGCTAGAGATACGATTCAACATTTATACCTTCCTATCTCAGAGCCAAAATAGTGTTAAACGTATCATTGGCTGCTTGCATGATACGTGAAGAAGCCATATACGCTTGCTGAAATTTCATCATATTTGCCGCTTCTTCATCGAGGTTTACTCCCGAGATAGAAGCAATACGTTCTTGAGCCGACTGTTTTTCTAATGTCGCAATATCACTCAGGCGATTTGCCGTTGAAGACTTCAAGCCCGTATTAGTATTCAAGTTGTGGTAAAGGTCTAAAATCGTAGACTCACCATCATTCAACAGCTTTCCTGTTTGAAGATCTTGTAGCTTACGCAGGTTACCGTTGTCACCTTCTGATGGGACAAGGTTTGCCGTAAACTTATCATTTGCCACCGCACCGGGTGTGAGCTCAAACGTTGTACCGTTGATGGTCACTGGCCCTTGTGGCGGATACGGTTGAGGCTGCATTAAAATGTTACCCTTCGGATCCGTCACAGCAAACTGCTCACCTTTTGGTGAGACAATCACTTCAAACTCACGCAGTTGACCTGCTTCTAGGATTTTAAATCCCGCTGTACCCTTGGCAAACGTGGTCGATGCCTCATAACTTTGCGCAGCAATGTCTTTCGGGTCTTTGGTTTCCATATGAATCTGCGCAGCAAAATTACGCGTTGGACGCAGTAACAGTTTCTCTCCTAATTCAGGAGGGTTACGTACTTCCACTCGCATGCCATCAAGATAAAAAGCACTACCGCTAGAGTCGGTCGCCATCTTAACGGTCTCACCGTTCGGCTTAGTCACGACATAGTCACTGCCATCGTATTTCAGGCCATACTCACCGCCTTTTAAGGCAGAAGTATCATCAATGTATACCGCAACATCGGCTTTCGATTGCCCGCTAGCCGTGACACGAGATTTTGCCACCAGCTCTGAGTTCACGTCGGTAAACAAGTCCTTACCTACGTTGCCGTTAAGATCCAAACCTTGTTCTTGAAGACTATTGACCTCATATGAAAACGCGGTCGCTAAACGACCAAGCTCATCCATGATTGCCGGGATATGTTCGTCACGCATATCTAGCATGGCGCCGATTTTTCCGTCGATATCACTGCTGGTGATCGGTTTTAAAGACTTACCTTCAACAATTGCTAGGCGACGCTGATGCGCATCGGGCAAGCCATCAACCATCTTCAGTTGGCTCGCTTCACTACCAGAAACCAAGGTGTGACCATTACCAATATGGACGTTAAATCCTTCGGCATTTGAGCGTGGTGTCACCGTGACTTTGGTGTAGCCAGAAAGCTCATTAATCAACTTTTCGTGCTGATCTCGTAGGTCATTATGAGGCCCAGGAGTCCGCATCATTAAACGCTGAACATCGCGGATCTCGTACGCAAGTTGGTTAACTCGCTCGATACCCATATCTAATTTTTTATTCGTAGAATCAGACTGTTGACGAACTGTTTCATGAAATTCATTCAAGGTTTTAGTTACAAGCCCTGCTTTCTCTAACACGACCTTACGCGCACCCACATCATTTGGGGTATCGGCGAGAGTCTTAACGGAATCAAACCATTCGTTGAGGTTTTCTGGAATCTTCTTTGAAGCGACCGACGACAACATGCTCGACAACATATCGAGGTTGGCTTCGGTATCGCCTTTGTTGGCGGCATTGGTTGTCGATAAGTTAAGTTCTTTGACGGCAAACTGATCCCAAGAGCGGCGAACATTTTCCACATGTACCCCCATACCGTAGGATTGCCCACCGTACTGGCGCGGGTCATTCACACCTTGAATCACAGACTGGCGGCTATAGCCCTCTGTGTTAGCGTTAGAAATGTTATGACCTGTGGTGTTGAGCTGTCTCTGAGCCGTAAGAACACTTTGTGCCCCTACATTCAGAAGATCCGACGCCATAATGCCCCCAAAAAACTTAACAAAACCAGAATGAACTGATTAACTACAACCGTATATTACTAAGATAATTGCAATATATGTGCCAACAAAAACAATAGGGAATTAAAAGACGATAATTTATTGAAGTGTAAGGAGATAACTATGGACTACGCGTAAGAACTGAAGGGGCGGAGAAGAAAAGAGCCTGCCAGTAGCAAGCTCTCTATGTTGATTTATGACGCTAGTTCATCTCATCAATCTTGGCTTTAACTCGTAAAACCTTGTCTGCATAGTTAGGGTCAGTTGCGTAACCAGCCTGATGAATACCTTTGATGAAATTCTCTGAATTGCCTTGATGCTGTAGCGCCGTTTCGTATCTTGGATTTTCGTTCAAGAACTTCACGTAATCATTAAAGCTATCTTCGAAATTAGAGTAAGAACGGAAGGAAGCTGACTCTTTAACGGCGGTTTTGCCATGGAACTCAAGAGTTTGAGTCGCGACCTTATCGCCCTTCCAACTTCTATCTGCTTTGATGTTAAATAAGTTATTGCTGTTGCCCAAAGAGTTCTTAACCATTTTAGAACCCCAACCCGTTTCAAGGGCAGCTTGTGCCAATAGAAGAGACGAGTCCACACCAAGCGCACTTGCCGCTTTTTCCGCGTAAGGCTTCATTGAGGTCACAAACGATTCTGGAGAATCAAAGGATACTGGCTGTTTTGCTGCTTGCGCAGGTTGAACGTCTGACGCTCGCTCTTCCGAACGGCCTGAATATTGCGGTCTTTGCAATGAAGCATCAAAGCCTTCACTGCGAACCTTCTCTTCAGACGTATCGCTTGCTTGGCCAGCGCTTAGTTGAGCCACGATCATATCTGCAAGACCTAATGAACCTGAAGCGCTTAACTCACTCGCCATTTGGTCATCTTGCATCTGACGATAGAACTGCTCGTTCTGGCTGTTCAACATATCCGACTTAAAGCTCGAGTTAGCATCGCGCATTGACTTAAACAACATCGAGGTGAAAATCGATTCAAACTGTTTTGCCGCCGCGGTTAATGCTTCTTTCTCGCTACCTTCTTCACCGTTTACCGCTTGTTGACGAAGGCGGTCTAGGCTACCGATATCGTGAATAAAGCCGATGTCATTGTTATTCTTAATCATGCTTTATTCCTTAGATAATGATCAATTGGCCTTCAATCGCACCCGCTTGTTTCAGTGCTTGAAGGATTGCCATTAAATCAGAAGGTGCAGCGCCCACTTCATTGACTGCGCGTACCAAATCGTCCAGCGTTAGGCCAGGTTCAAATTTGAACATCTTACCATCGCCTTCCGTGATTTCGATATCAGAATCAGGGACCACTACCGTTTGGCCACCAGAGAATGCATTCGGTTGGCTTACGTTTAGATTTTCTTTAATTGCAACCGTCATACCACCGTGGGTGACCGCCGCCGCTTTTAGGCGAACGTGCTTACCAACCACAATCGTACCTGTACGAGAGTTGACGATGATTTTTGCAGAGCCTTCAGCAGGGTCGAACTCGATGTTTTCGATAGCCGACAAGAATGCTACACGCTGGCTGATTTCACGCGGTGCACGAACTTTTACTGAAGTTGCGTCTACCGCTGAAGCCATTTGTGGGCCTAGGAAATTATTAACCGCATCAGCCATACGCTGAGCCGTTGTGAAATCTGATTGGATTAGGTTGAAGGTGATGTAGTCACCACGACCGAATGGCGTTGGGATCTCTTGTTCAACCGTCGCACCGCTAGAGATGATACCAACGTTAGGGTTGTTACCGACAATCTTAGAACCGTCGTTACCTTGTGCACTAAAGCCACTTACCACCAAGTTACCCTGCGCGACCGCATACACTTGACCGTCTAGACCTTTCAAGAAGGTCTGTAGCAAGGTACCACCACGAAGGCTTTTTGCTGAACCGATAGAAGAAACGGTTACGTCAACTTCTTGGCCTTGCTTAGAGAATGCTGGCAGTTCAGCAGTCACAATAACAGCCGCGACGTTTTTGGTTTTTGGCTTAGTGCCGGGCGGCAATTGGATGCCAAAATTTTGCAGCATTGCGTTAAATGTTTGATCGGTAAAGGGAGTTGTCTCACCAGTACCCGGCAAGCCCGTGACCAAACCATAACCGACAAGTTGGTTACTACGAACACCCGCCACTTTTGCCACGTCTTTGATTCGCGCAGCATGGGCACTGGTGGCAAGAAATAGCATGCCGAATAGTACGAGTGTCAGTTTTTTCATTGAGTAACCTGTCTGTATTGCTTTAATTTATAATAGCTTAGCTAAATGTGGCTGAGTGATAGAGGCTGTCAGTATGTCGTCGTCCTATCAAGCTCTACAGAGATACATTAAAGAATCGTGCCAAGAATCCAGGCTCTTGCATATCTTTCTGTACGCCAGTCCCTGAGTACTGAATTCGTGCGTTAGAAACACGGTTTGAAGCAATGGTATTTTCGAAGTCAATATCGTCTGGACGGATGGTACCGCTTAGGCGGATGTACTCATCGCCGGTGTTCAGTGTCATCCACTTCTCACCACGAACCACTAGGTTGCCATTGGCTAATACTTCGATCACTTCTACGGTGATATAGCCGCTGATGCTGTTACTTTGGTTGGCTGATGCATCACCAGCGAAGGTATTGGTGTTGCTCAGATCGTAAGAGAAGTTGTACTTATCGATCGTCAGCTCTTGACCACCAACAGCCAGCGGCTCCATCGATGCATCATTCGACTTAGACATGTCTGCGTTGGCTTTTTTGGTCGCTCGAGTACTCTCATCTAGCGCTACAGTGATGATGTCACCAATACCACGAGGCTTTGAGTCGTCATACATGCTGCCAATGTGGTTCACATTAAACAGTGAGCCCGTTGCCGCTGCATAATGCTCTGGCTTCTGCTTGGGGTTGATTGGCGCCCATGCAGGGTCACCAGCAATTGGATCGGTTCGCCCACGAAGCGTGTCGATAATTCCTGAACTTTCTTCTGCCGACTTATCGCCTTCAACCGCATCAACCACTGTGGTCGCGTTCTCTTGTGCTGGCGTCTCAATTGGATCCAGTACTGTACAACCAGTCATCGAAGCTAACAGGGCTAAACAAAAAATACGTTTCATGGCGATATACTCTCAGCAGGCAGTGGTAAATGGGTCAATTAGCAAAAACAGATAGATTAATTAAAAAAGTAAACGGCGAATAAACCAATTACAGCTGTTGGTTAACAAAGCTCATCATCTTGTCTACTGACGAGATAACTTTCGAATTCATTTCGTATACACGCTGAGCTTCAATCATGTTTACCAGCTCTTCGGTTACGTTTACGTTCGATGTTTCTAGCATCGATTGGCGGATGTTACCCAGGCCATCAAAACCCGGTACACCCTCTTGTGGGTCGCCACTCGCGCCAGTTGGCAAGTAAAGGTTTTGACCTACTGGCTCTAGACCACCTGGGTTTACAAAGTCAGTAATGGTAATTTGACCAACCACGACGTTGTTTTGCTCGCCACGTAGACGAACCGATACTTCACCGTCGTTACCAACCGTTACCGAGATCGCGTCTTCAGGAATCACAATTTCTGGTTGTAGAGGATAACCTTGGCCCGACGTTACGATCGCGCCTTCACCGTTCAGTGTGAACTGACCATTGCGGCTGTAACCTGTTTCACCGTCTGGCATTTCAACTTGGAAGAAACCGTCGCCTTCAATCATCATGTCTAGGCTGTTAGATGTCGTTTGTGCGTTACCGTGAGTGTGCACTTTTTGAGTCGCGACGACCTTAGAACCGGCACCCAGCATCAAACCACTTGGCAGCTCAGTATTCTGAGACGATTGACCACCCGGTTGATTAATATTCTGGTAGAACAGATCTTCAAATACCGCGCGGCTCTTTTTAAAACCAATGGTCGAGGCGTTGGCAAGGTTGTTCGAAATCGTTGAGATATTGGTTTGTTGGGCGTCTAAACCCGTTTTACTTACCCATAATGCTGGATGCATAGCAATGTCCTTTAAATTCTATTAGCTCATACGAAGCAGTGAATCAGACGACTTGTCCATTTCCTCTGCTGTGCTCATCATTTTGACCTGCATTTCAAACTGACGTTGTAAGTCAATTAGGCTGGTCATTTCACCTACGGCATTTACGTTACTGCCTTCGATAGCACCTTTTAGCAACGTTACCGCTGCATCTGCTTCGTATGCCTGATCTGGGTTTTTCGAACGGAATAGACCATTCGTGTCTTTAAACAAACTTTGGTTGTCTGGACGTACAAGCTTAATACGATCAACCACGGCCAATTCTTCAGCTGGAGCGCCTTGAGGAATCACCGAAATCGTACCGTCTGTACCAATTTCTACTTTGCTGATTGGGATTGGCAGCGTGATTGGTGCATCGTTTTCACCAAGCACTAAGTGACCGCTTGCGTTGGTTAGTAAACCGTTTTGGTCAACCCTTAGGTTACCGTTACGTGTTAAACCTTCACGGCCAATATTGTCCATCACTGAAATCCAACCATCACCTTGAATGGTAACGTCTAGATCTCGGCCAGTAGTAACCACACTACCCTGAGCGAAATTATGACCCGGACGCTCTGTCATGCTGAAAACACGAGTAGGCATGCCTTCGCCATACGCTTGCATTGAACGTGCCTGTGCTAAATCAGCACGGAAACCCGTTGTACTTACGTTGGCAAGGTTGTTTGCACGTAGCTGCAAAGCTTGCATATTTTGCTTAGCGCCACTCATGGCAAGAAACAGTGCGCGATCCATAATTTTGCTCCAAAAATCATCTTCTGGGGCTAATAAAGCAAACACTGTGCCAATATTTTTAACTGTTATTTATCAATAATTTAAATAGAAAACGAACAAGAAGGGTGATCATCAAAGGATCATTGAGGAAGAATTGTTGCCAGTGGCATTACCGGGCGGCAATAGGGGCGGCAAATAAAAAGACAAACAACAATACCCAATTCAATAACATTGAATTGGGTATTCGCAGATGATTCAAACGCTTTAAACGATTAACGAATCTGAAGAATATTCTGTTGTAGCTGGTTGTGTACTTCTAGAGAACGCGAGTTCGCCTGGAAGTTACGTTGAGCAGAAATCAAATCAACCAGTTCTTGAGTCATATCGATGTTCGACTGCTCTAGCGAGCCGTTGTTGATGCTACCAAATGAACCTTTGTTCGATTCACCCCAGATCTTGTCACCAGAGTCGTTGGTAGAATCCCATTGAGTACCGCCTTTCTTATCCAGACCTTGCTCATTTGGTACACGAACCAAGCCTACACGGCCAAGCATCACGTTTTCACCATTTGAATAAGTACCTAGAACACTGCCGTACTCATCGAAATCGATTTTTGTTAAGAAACCTGTTGTCGCGCCATCTTCATCAAACTTAGTCAATTCAAACGGAGCGGCAAACTGAGTTGAAGAATCTAAACCAAACTTAAGCACTTGAGTTGGATCAGCACCGTTCAAGTCAATAGGGTTCGCACCAGCACCCAGTGGTTCCGAGTTAATCGGCTGACCATTGTTTAGGCTTGCTAACGTACCGTCATTGTTGAACTTCATTGTGTGACCAACATGACCTTGTGCATTCGTCGCATCACCACCAGTAATGTTGACCGGCTTTTCACCGTTCTCATCTGACATGGTGTAGTACGTTTGCCAAGTGTTTGGTTGAGTCTGATCTTTGAGGTAGTAAGTCGTTAACTTGTAAGACTGACCCATAGAATCGTATACCGTCGAAGACGTTGCACGGTTATAAGTATCAGCATCTTTGAAGTTAAATGCAGCCGGGTCTTTAAGATCACCGTTTGCAGGAAGGTTAACCCCTACTTCAATGTTTTCTGTCTGTTTTGGCTTACCAAACTCAGCAGGAATGTCGAGAGGCTTTGGCGCGTAAGAAAGAACTTCACCCGAGTTTGGATCAACATCGTAACCTAAAAGAAACTCATCGTTAGCGGTAACCATGTAGTTGTCTTTGTTTAGGTGAAATGCACCATTACGCGTTAATTCGTTAATCTCTGGCACCATGCGGTCTTTCGATACTGCAAAGAAACCTGTACCACTTACACGTAAGTCCATTGGGTTGTTCGTATAAATACTTGAACCTTCGTGGAACTGTTGCGCCACTTGGCTAGCTTGCGCACCGCCACCTGCCGTCGTTTTTGCGTTAGTGAACAACGAGCTTGAATAAACATCACCGAACTCGGCACGAGACTCTTTAAAGCCAAATGTGTTTGCGTTCGCAATGTTGTTACTGGTTGTATTAAGGTCTAATTGTGCAGCGGATAGGCCGCTTAAAGCTACATATGACATTCCATTATTCTCCTAATCTATCTAGCTAGCATAGTCACTCAATAAAGAGCTACGCTTTACCAACTTCTAGTACTTCAGCAAGTCGTACTGGCGATGTGAAACCAGCCAGATTGAGTAGTACGTTGCCATCGCCCTTACCAAGAAGCACACTGTTCACGTTCGCATAACTGGAAACTTGGAACTCTGTGTTCTCGCCATCCAGCAAACCCGACGCTTTCACGTTGTATTTACCGGCCGGCAATGGGTTACCGTCTTCGTCTTTTCCGTCCCATTCAACACGTGTATCACCAGATGGTTTAGAGCCGATATCAAATGTGCGAACCAATTGGCCAACTTCGTTCTCAACACGGACCATTACATTGTCCATTGCCTGAGGAAGCTTAACCATTGCCGCCATACCGCCATCACCGGGTTTTACACCTGCCGCACCAGGAACCAATACATCACGCCCAACTAAAGAGGAGGCCTGAAGAGCTTGGTTAGAGGTCATTGATGAATTCAAGCTTTCAAACTGTGTATTCATTTTGCCAATGCCATCTACGGTCGCAAATGAAGCCATTTGCGCAATCATCTGGTCATTGCTAACCGGCTTGAAAGGGTCTTGTTGTGCTAGTTGCTTAGTCAACAAAGATAAGAAATCTTCTTGTTTAAGATCCTGCTTACCTGTTGTTTCATCGGGCTTTTTAGCGCCATCTTGAAGACTCTTCAGCTGGTCAACATAGGACAAGCCGCTTTGACCAACATTGTTGTTGATTCCAGCCATGTGCTACCTCCTTATCCTTATTGACCCATCTGCAGCGTACGCAGCAGCATTTGTTTACTCGAGTCAGCAACCTGTACGTTCGTTTGGTACGCACGTGATGCCGAAATCATGTTTGCCATTTCTTCCATAACGTTGACATTAGGCTTGTAGATATAGCCTTCGTTGTTCGCTAATGGGTGATCCGGGTTGTACTCCGCGCTTAGCGGCTTATCGCTTTCCACAATACCTAATACTTTCACAGGCACAGTGTGACCACTGTTGCGTGCTTTATTTAACTCAGCGCCGAACACTGCGTGACGAGCCTTGTAAGTTTCTTCAGCAGAACTACTTACACTGTCCGCGTTCGCAAGGTTGCTCGAGGTCGTATTTAGACGAACAGATTCAGCACTCATCGCAGAACCAGTCACATTGAATACATTGAATAAACTCATCTAATTATTCCCCTTTAATCGCTTTAGTTAAATTCTTGAACTTACTTCCTAAGAAGTCGAGAGAGGCTTGATGCCTAATTTGGTTTTGCATGAAAAGGTTTCTTTCCAAATCCAAATCAACCGTGTTGCCATCTCCTGTATCAGGTTGGGTAGGAATGCGATACTTCGTTTCCCCGTTCACCGTTGTTGAGGCAGAAATGTGCCGACCATCTGTACGGCTAAGACCAATGCTTGCCCCAGAACTTGCCGCTTGCAGTGATTTCTTAAAGTCTAATCCCTTTGCTTTATACCCAGGCGTGTTTGCTTGCGCGATATTGGTGGAAAGCACCTCAGCGTTACGCTCACGTACACCAACTGTGTGCTGGTGAATGCCCAAAGCATTGTCAAAAGAAATAGCCATGTAAACCTCAACTCAAGAACTGACTGTTATGAAATAACCAAAGCAATATATATACCAACTTTTGAAACAAGGCGGTCTATCAATGCTTTTACAGGTTACTCGTGGGTAAACTTGCAATAAACAAGCCAAAAAATAGAGTAAATTGGAATGTCACTCTGACTTAAAGATATAGCTTAAGCAGGAAAAAGAAAACCCAGCACTTGGCTGGGTTTTAAATTTAGACGGTAACCTTACACCTAATATCGGTGCCGCTCGTTACTTTAATTTGTAGATGATGCCTGGATTACAGCGAACCATTTCAAAACGATCGGTTAAGCCTGTTAACGATTCAGACGCGCCCAATAGTAAGTACCCACCAGGGTTCAGGCTATTTGCCATCTGGTTAAGTACCTTTGACTTCATATCAGGCGAGAAGTAAATCAGCACGTTACGACAGAAAATAATGTCGAACTTGCCTAACAATGCATAGCTGTCCATCAGGTTCTGAGGGCGGAAGTTCACCATGCGCTTGACGTTATCTTTCACTTTCATACGGCCATCGCCCGCATCTTCAAAGAAAGTACGACGGCGCTCTGGAGAAAGTCCACGTCCCAATGCAAGGTTGTCGTAAGCGCCAGTGCGGCACATATCCAACATACTTGCTGAGATGTCAGTTGCGGTAATCGATACATTTGGCAGCATACCTGGCTTACGAGCTTGAGTTTCAAGAATCGTCATTGCCATTGAGTATGCTTCTTGGCCTGAAGAGCTTGCCGCAGACCAAATCTTAATAGGACGTTTATTTGCCGCTATTTCCGGTAGAAGCTTATCCGCAAGCACATCAAACGGGTAAGTATCACGGAACCAAAGTGTCTCGTTCGTCGTCATGGCATCGACAGCAGCCACACGCAGCTCACGGTTTCGACCTGTTACTACATCTCTCAACAAATCAGACAAAGAAGCTAACTTAAACTTCGTTACTAATGGGCTTAGACGACTGCGCACCAAATACTGCTTGCTGTCACCTAATACAATGCCACATTGAGATTCTAAGAAACGGCTGAAATCGCGATACTCTTGATCACTTATTGTTATAGCAGTCATTAATGTCTCTTTTAGTTAGTTAACGCAGCTTTTACAGCTGCACCAAGCTCATCTGGGTTGAATTTAGCGATGAAGGAGTTAGCTCCAACACGCTCAACCATGGCTTGGTTAAATACACCACTCAACGATGAGTGTAAAATTACGTATAAATCTTTAAGTTCGGCGTGACGACGAATCTCAGCAGTCAGCGTGTATCCATCCATTTCTGGCATTTCGATATCAGAAATCACCAATGAAATCTGATCGTAAATACTGCCTTCTGATGACATCTGCATCAGCTTCTCATAGGCTTCTTTACCATCCTTCACCGAGATAACTTCAAAACCAATCGACTCAATAGCACGCTGAACCTGCTTACGAGCAACGGTCGAGTCATCAGCAATCAAGATGCGGCGAACCAGTTCTTTCTCTTGTTCTACTTTCGCAATATCTTCAGCAATCTTGCTGTCCATTGTTTCATCAACAGGAGAAATTTCTGCAAGGATCTTCTCAACATCAAGAATTTCTACCAATTCATTATCAATGTTGGTTACCGCTGTCAGGTAGTTAGCTCTACCTGCGCCATCTGGCGGCGGAAGAATCGATTCCCAGTGCATGTTAATAATGCGCTCAACTGAACTTACCAAGAAACCTTGAATGGTTCGGTTAAACTCAGAGATAACCACAAAACACTTTTCAATATCCGTTGTAGGACGGCCACCAATCGCTAAGCTCAAGTCGATCACAGAGATCGTTTGGCCACGAATGTGTGCTACACCTTTAACCAGTGGGTTCAAGTTTGGCATCTTTGTCAGCTTAGGACATTGCAGCACTTCTTTTACTTTAAAGACATTAATGCCGTAACGCTGACGCCCCATTAGGCGAAAGGTTAGTAATTCTAATCGGTTTTGACCGACGAGTTGCGTACGCTGATTCACCGAATCAAGAATACCCGTCATGAGCTCATCTCCATATCAAACTTTTTTGTATAAAAAGTGTTAGTCTACTGCAGGCTACGAACCACCAGAGAAACAGAATGACGTATTATAAAGCAAATTTGCCACCTCTTTCCATAGCAATGTGTAGAGCTACTTTTAAAACTGTCGCTAAGTTTATCGGCATTTTATCAATATTGTTTAGTTTTTTTGTACAAGCTGCGACCCCAGAACAAATTGAGATGATTCAGTCTGCAGCGGAGCAACATATCCTTGATACAGTTGAGCAGCCACAAGGTGGCGAACTCTTTGTTAATTCAGCAAATGTTGACTCAAGAATCAAAGCGACAGACTGCCCAGTGCCTTTAGAGACCAGCGCTTCAACGACCACCAATACCCGCAGCAGTATTACGGTTTTAGTGCAATGTGTTCCTGATGAGTGGCGAGTTTATGTACCGGTGCGCCTTTCGATGTCGGTGCCTCTTGTCACCACCACTCGCTCACTCGCGAGAGGCGAAATCGTCGGTCAATACGATGTTACCACCGCTATGATTTCTCTTAACAAGTTTCGTCGCCAAGGTTTCACAGCTCCACATCAGGTCATCGGCGCTAAGGTAAAAAAGAACCTAAGACCGGGCGATGTTGTAGAAAGAGGTGATATCTGTGTCGTGTGCCGAAACGAGAAGGTTATCATACAGGCAGTAAAAGGTGGCATGACCATTACCACCAAAGGAACTGCGCTTACCGATGGCTCTATGGGTGATCAAGTAAGAGTGAAAAATGACAAATCACAGCGTATAATTGAAGGAATTGTTACCAGCATGTCTGAAGTCACAGTTTACTTTTAACTCTTTACTTCTAAATTGACGGTATCGTTAGCGATTTCACTCTCTACTCTAACGCCAAATATAACGGCGGCGGTGTTTTGTCGCTTTTCGACTATTGAGCTAAAAATTGCTAAAGTATTCGAACCCTTGGTCGATATTGACTGTACAGGTTCCCATTTTTGAAGAAAAAGGCTTAACTATGGCAGGCATTGATAATATTCGTTCAGGGCAAACCCTAGCGACCACTAACCGATCAGCAGTACGCTCTGATTCTAGTTCTGAGGCATCACGTTCTGATGTATCAACTAAATCACCAGCAAGCAAAGATGCGGTTTCACTTAGCCAACAAGGCAAAGCGATTGGTCAGCTCCACCAAGATATGGCAGCACAACCAAGCTTTGATTCTGTGAAAGTAGCAGCGATCAAAGAAGCGATTGCGAACGGTTCATACACTGTTGATCCAGAAAAACTGGCAGACAACATGATCAAGTTCGAAGATGAATTAAAAGGTCTTTAAGCCAACACTCACTTTTGATTGAAGTGATTGTCTTAAAGCATACGAGGTTATGAATAGGTTTACGTTATGGCGGCACTAGCAGATTTAGTTAATTTTCAACTTCAAAATGCCAAAGCCTTATCTGAATTATTAAGTTCAGAGAAAACCGCTATTACGAGCCGACAATCAAACGATATTGAGCGAATCGCCAAAGAAAAAGTAGTCCTTGTTGAACAATTAAGATCAACCGATCAGCGAATCGCGACCCATACCAATATCTCAGAACTGACCGAGAATCCTGAACTTGCTCAGTTAGTCACAAAGATCCAGTCGATAGTGCACGATTGCCAGCAAGCGAACCTTGTGAATGGCGAAGCCTTAAATCGAGCGCACCTTAGCTTCAAAAAACTCAGCAATATGATGCAGCAAAGTCACGGAAAAATTGGCATGACCTACAATGCCGGTGGTCAAACGCATACTATCTCTACGCTGGGAACCAACGTAAAAGCCTAGTTAAGTTAACTCTTCCTCTTCAGTAATACCCCTTGTTAACCGTTTATCTGTATCTCAGACTATTCCTGTCGTTATCTTTTATTAAAACACCTAATCAGCCTTTGAACGCCCTGACAAAATCGATAAACAAAAAAGCGGCAAGTATTTTCATACTTGCCGCTTTTACATTCATATTAGTTATTGGTTGCCGATACGCCATCTGGAAAACGAAAGCAGCCAATATAACTGGATAGTCCTATCGCTAGACGCCCCTTGGGCTAGAACAGCGTTTGTTGTCTCTTTTCAGGTACAGGTTGAACTTCACCGTAATTACGTAGCTGTTCCATCTTACGGATATCAAGCTGAAGCTCAGTAACATAGCTATCGCCCACAGGGTAGCTGCGTACCACTTCTGCACCGCGGATTACGCCATCAACCGCACCAGAAGTACGTTCCGTACCAAGGCGTTGATCTTCCAACTCTGCCCGACCACTCACTCGCATACCGTAAACTTGTTCTGCAAGTTCACGATAGGCGTCGATCTTAGAAGCTCTCATCGCACGGATACGTCTTTCTTCATCGTTACGTCCTTTCTGCTCACTGATACTCGCGTAGCCAACGGCAACTAAGTAGTCGTCTGGCCTCATGTTTTGCAGTGGCTGACAGCCAACAAGCAGTAAAGCGGCAACAACAAATATTAACTTCTTCATCTCGAACTCCTAAGGGCGAAGAATAACAGTATAAGGCTGGCTGATCGTTGGGTCAGAACGAATGATAACGCCATCTTGAGTTCGAATACTGTTTAGAGTATCTAGGTCACGACCAATACGGTCTGCAGGCAAGAAGCCTTGTGCCGTCGCCACGACAATGCGAGTTTGCATGCCAACAACACGAGCATTGACTAACACACCACCTTCTTGGCGAAGCATAGTGCCTGTCAGTACGTACTGTACGTCTTGTTCTTGAGCTAAGTCTTTCCAATCGCGGCTTAACGCAAAGTCACCTTGATGAGTCACTTGAATAGAACCTGTTGTTTTGAAATCAACAACCTTGAAGCCACGACGCTGAAACTGATGAATGAAACCTTCTGATACCGAGTTTCCTAGCCAGTTCGTTGTGTCCATGTGTTGCAGGTCAACAAACGACGTAATCGCTATCGGAGTTCTTGCTGAGATACTCGTATTCGAAATGATCAGATCTTCGGTCATACTTTCCACGAAGAAATCCATGGTATGACGAGGGCTATCCATCAACATAAACTGACTGCCTGAATATTCAGACTTGCCGTTATAGATTGGCGAATAAGCGCATGAGGTCAACAACATGACACTCATTACTACGAGCCATTTTTTCATTCTCTTATCTCCAGATAGGTTTAGTGCTCCCTGTTCCAATATGTTCTCACCATTATTCTTTTCAATGGATTACAATGTTGGAACAGTCTTTGCTTTTCATTAATGGTTCAGATTAAGAAAAACGCACTTAAGTCAGCTTCAAGCTTATAGTTATTTGTTAAGCAATATTTATACCCAACTGGTAACGAATAGATGAAAAAAATAATTTCTTACTTATTTTCAATAAGTTCACTGATAACCATAAGCTTCAGTGCTCATGCCTCTTGGTATGAGGTTACCGGTACCGCAGCCATCGTATCGTCAGAGGAAACGGCAAGGGTCCATGCTCTGGAAGACGCGGTATATAAAGCGATCCAGTTCTCAGGAGCCGACATTGGTAGCATTGCCAACCTCACGCCCTACCTCGACGCAAACAAAAAAGAGTTTCAATTTACCAATCATGAAGTGCGCTACATCTTGGTAGAAAAAGAGAAAAAACGCAGTGGCAATATAATGATCACCGCAAGGATCGATATCTATCCTTCGGCAAATGCTTGCCATGAGAGCCAATATAAGAAGACATTTTTGGTCGGCAACATCGATGTGACTTCCCCACAGCAAGCTGTAATGGGCAGAATCTATAACATCGGTGATGATTTTGGTCATGTCGTAGATCGACAGCTGGCGCAAGAGTCTCGCAGCTTTGTTTCCGTTGGCACGACCAATTACGACATCGACAAACGTCGACCTGAAGTGATCAAGATGATCGCCCAAGACACTGGCGCACAATACATCATTGGTGGCGACATTACCGATTTAACCGCGACCATCGAGTCCAAACTGTTGAAAGACGACATCATCAATCGCCAGTTTGCGTTAGAGATGCAAGTCTTCGATGGTAAAACAGGACATCAAGTTTACAACCGTAGCTATCGTGAAGTGGCAAAGTGGCCATTTGCTAAGACCAGTGAAGTCGACACCCGCAGTGCCCGTTTCTGGGCATCAACCTACGGCAGCATGATGCTGCGTGTTAGCCGTAATATTATGTTGGACTTAGAATCGGAAGTGTCATGTAAGATCACCCTTCCAGAGGTTGCAGCGGTATTTGGTAACACTGTGACCATTGATTTAGGTCGAATGCATGGCGTACAACAAGGTGACAAGTTGCAACTGTGGCACACAGGTTCGTTTATCGACCAACGCGGTTTGCCACGCAACAAGGTTTCTCAAAGCGACATCACCCTAACGGTTTCTCGCGTTTACGAAAACGAAGCGGAACTCACGATTGACCAGCCAAGCCTTGCGGGAAGCATTCAAATTGGTGATGTGATGCAGAAAATCATGTAGTTAGCGACACTCTCGTCTCAGAGTTTCTAATAAAGCCTTAGCAAAGATGCTAAGGCTTTATTTTTTTCATGGGTATTAGTTTCGGTTTTGCAGTATTTGGCGTAATCTTATTAATAACATAATCATCACTTAGCAAACTATGAGTCAGAATAATCTAATTGGTGCTACCGGTTACCGCTTTATCTCGAAAGGTAAAACCGCTTTTAAGATCCACATCCATACTCCCGAAGATACGGTGCTGCATCGGTCGGTCGGTTTTGTTCGTATGGGTGAAGACAAAGCACTAAAGAAAACCATTAAATTAAGAGATGAACTGGGCAGACAGCTTTGGGGTAAATTTTGGCCCAAAGTCCTCAAAGAGCCCTTCCTGATGACGCGCCTGCCTCATAGTTTAGAACCCAAAATTGTATTCAAACCAAATCCAACTCAGAGTGATCCTGAACACCGCGACGAATGCTACATCGCTAAGTGGCGTGTATTCTCAGAAAACGGCGACTACAAATACAAAACTAAGGTGTGCTCCATTAGAAAGCACGGCAGACTTGCCGCTTATAGCCAAACCAAAAGGGCGCTACTGGATGCCCACAAAGATGTGATTGATCTGCTGATCTTTATGGGTCGACTAAACAGTATCGATCTGAAGTAATCATACTCTCAACAGCGCTAAAATAATCGGAACAACTAGCCAGCTTAGAAGAACGATAAACCTGATGTTCTATCGCTATTAACTATTAGAAGATCTATCGATCATTATCAGCATCGAACAATATCGTATAAGTAGAGTGACTGATCGCCCCCCCTTCCCCTGAATGTTAAACGATGCAATAGAGTTGCTATATTTGATGGATCAAGGCCTTCAAACTAGAGTTTAGGCTGACCAAAAGATCAGGCAATATCCTCGTATTCGATCCCTCTGCCGCTAAACCCCACTATGCTACTCATTATAAAGTCACTGAGCACTCCAGCCAAGAATGCCATAAAGGTTGCCCTAGCATTTTGTTTAGCTATCTACCTTGCGTTGTATTTTAACCTTGAGAAGCCTTACTGGGCGGCTATCGTGGTCAATATATTGGCCATCACTGATACTATTACTGCTGGCAAGAAAAAAGGCATTCTCAGATTGTTGGGGACGCTTTGTGGCGCGTTTGTCGGGCTTTGGTTAATCGCTGTTTTTGGGCAAGATCGATATTATTTTTTAGCAAACATCGCACTGTTACTCGCAATTTGTATATACATGGGTTCCGATCCGGTCATCGGCTATGCTTACATTACGGCATTTATTGTCTGCATCCTGCTGGCGATATCTGGCAGCTTTGATGGTGTAGCTACATTTAATATTGCGGTACTAAGGCTGCAAGAAACCCTGCTTGGCTTCGTGGTCTATACGACCATCTATAGCGTGGTTTGGCCTGAGGATGATGACACACGCTTTAACAACGAAGTCAGTGTTGTTTTAGAGGCGATGTCTCCCCTCATTCATTCACTCGCTTACAATGACTCAGCGCAGCGTTTCCAGTTACACACGAGCTGCGAGTTAAATATTGAAAGCCCGACCTTCAAAGCGCTGAACGATCTGATGCGCCTGCCCGATTTGCATGGCCGTATGCCTGCCAGAAAGCAGTGGAAGCATCAACAGCAAACTCAAGCAATCTGGGTTGCCAAACAGTTACTGCAAAACGCCCATGATCAAGGGGTTGATCACAATGATTTTTCGATACTTAACCAGGCTATGGCTTTTATTGAAGCATCATCGGTTAATGTCGATTACAAGCCCCCTTTTCCAGAGACAGTCAAACAATTCTACCAGGGTAACTTTAAGAAAAAGCGCTTATTTGCCCGATTACTTGACAACAGCCAGCAACGATTAAGCAATACGTTAGTCGGCACAATGAGCTTCATCTCAGCAATTCTAGTCTGGATATATCTACCAATATCATCGGGAAGTCTGTTCATCATTAACAGTGCCATTTGCGCCTTGATATTAAGCAACATGCCTAGGCAAATGATAAAGCACTGGACCATTGGCTACTTAGCCTTTGGGTCACTGTTCCTCATTCAGTATGTTCTGCTGTTACCTTCGATGACCGAAGTATGGCAATTAATGGCATTTTACTTTGTTAATGTCTTTACGGTGTATCGCCTGTTCGCTGGTAATCAGTGGATGGTCTATCGAGTTCTCGGGGGCAACCTATTAGTAATGATTACCATGAGCGCAACGCAACTTGTGCCTGTTTATGACGTCACTACCCCTTTGAACCTACTCATTTATATGATGGTTGCACTGGCTTTCATCCGCTTTTACACCCGCTTAATACACCGTAAAAGTTAACCACTATAACCTCACACAAAGACCACTAAGGCATAAAGTAATGAAAATGAGTAAATGCTCTGCGCTTGTCGTTATCGACCTGCAACAAGGTATCGTTGATCAATTACCGGAAACCGTGTCCCGACCGATCATAGAGAATAGCCTTGCTCTCTGCGATGCATTTGATGATGCTGATTTACCCGTAATTATTGTTAATGTAGCCGGTCGTCCACAAGGCCGAACGGAACTGCAAAATAAAGCGGCTCAGCCTGACGCATCAAAGATCGTATGGGGAGAGGTCATCGAAAGCCTGCGCCTAAACCCTAATTATCGCTATCTAACCAAATATTCCTGGGGTGCATTTACCAACACAGATTTGCAGAAGCAGCTTTGTGAGCAAGGTATTACGGATATTTATCTGACCGGGGTAGCAACAAGTATTGGGGTCGAATCAACGGCTAGACAAGCATTTGAACTGGGTTATAACGTGGTGATTGTCGAAGATGCGATTGCAGATATGAACCCGATGAACCACCAGCACAGCTGCCAAAATATATTCCCAAAACTCAGTGTTTTAGCAAAAGCTCAAGACTTGCTATAACTGTCTCGTCCTAAAATACGTTGACCGTATTTTCATTAAACAATAAAAAGCCGACAGCGAATTAAGCTGTCGGCTGATGATCGTTCTATCTCAAGTACATTCTATCTCAAACAAGAGAAATAGGATTAAGCGTTAGCTTCACGCTCAGCGATGAACTCAAGAGCCATCTTGATACGAGCGATTACGCACTCTTTACCAACAAGCTCCATCACTGCATCAACAGAAGGAGACTGACCGCCGCCTGTTACTGCTACGCGAAGTGGCATACCGATTTTACCCATGCCGATCTCTAGCTCTTCACATACTGCTGCGATAACACCGTCTTTGATGTTTGCAGTAGTGAAATCTTCAAGCGCTTCAACCTTAGCAAGCGCAAGCTCTAGTGGGCCTTTAGCAACACCACGTAGGTGCTTCTTCGCTGCGCCAGCTTCAAACTCAGAGAAATCTTCGTAGAAGTAACGAGATTGCTCAGCAAGTTCGATAAGCGTGTTACAACGCTCGCCAACTAGCTTGATCACTTCAGTGATAGCTGGGCCATTTGTTGTATCGATCTTCTGTGCGTCTAGGTGCCATTGCAGGTATTTTGCAACGTACTCAGGCTCAGATGTCTTGATGTAGTGGTTGTTCAACCAAAGTAGCTTATCAGTGTTGAATGCAGAAGCAGACTTGCTGATAGCGTTCAGGCTGAAGAATTCAATCATCTCTTCTTGAGAGAAGATCTCTTGGTCACCGTGAGACCAGCCTAAACGAACTAGATAGTTGTTTAATGCATTTGGTAGGTAACCTTCATCGCGGTATTGCATTACAGAAACAGCACCGTGACGCTTAGAAAGTTTCGCACCGTCATCACCAAGAATCATTGCACAGTGAGCGAACGTTGGAACTGGCGCGCCTAGTGCTTCATAGATGTTGATTTGACGAGGTGTGTTGTTGATGTGGTCTTCACCACGAACAACGTGTGTGATACCCATGTCCCAGTCATCCACTACTACTACGAAGTTGTAAGTTGGTGCACCGTCTGTACGACGAATGATCAGGTCATCAAGTTGGCTGTTTGCGATTTCAATGCGACCACGGATTTGGTCATCAAATACTACGCTGCCTTCTTTAGGGTTACGGAAACGGATAACGCACGCATCGCCTTCTTTTGCTGCTTCGTTTGCTGCAACAATTTTAGGGTGGTTAGCATCGTAGCGAGCCATTTCTTTGTTTTCTTCTTGCTCTGCACGAATTTCATCAAGCAGTTCTTTAGACGCGTAGCATTTGAATGCTTTGTCTTCAGCAAGTAGCTTATCAACCATTTCGTTGTAACGGTCAAAACGCTTAGATTGGTAGTAAGGACCTTCATCCCATTCCATACCCATCCATTGCATGCCTTCTAGAATTGCATCAACCGCTTCTTGAGAGTTACGCTCAAGGTCCGTGTCTTCGATACGTAGAACGAATTCACCACCTTGGTTCTTAGCGAATAGCCAAGAGTAAAGTGCAGTACGTGCACCACCAACGTGAAGATAGCCAGTTGGGCTAGGAGCAAAACGAGTTTTAACCGTCATTTAAATACCTTGATTATGTAGGTGATTCTTTTAGTGCTCGCCATTACAAGGCCTGCAATAGTCAAACATCACTAAATTTTGGGCGCTATTTTATCACCACCGCTTAAATCTACAATCAGTAGTGAATGATTAATGCGCTGTTGTTGTACGAAAGCCGTTATTGAAAGGCCAATTACGCCCTTAAAGTCGTAAATAGATAGTCTTAGCAAGTAGATTATAGCCGCACATTCTTAATTTCCCTCTTCCATTCCAAACTGAAACCACCAGCTAGCACTCCACCAAGATCAAATTCTTGAATTTATGTTTGACCTTACCCTTACGGGAAGGTTTATGTTAGGCGTAGATGAGAATTGGAGTATCGATATGAACTACTACACAACGGCGCTCAACGGCCTAAATTGCATGGGTTGCGCGAAGAAAGTTCGCACACTGCTTAGCGATCTCGACAGCACGATGATTAATGACATATCGCCGACCTACATCGATATTTCGACTCCATTTAGTTACATTCAGCTCAACGAACAGTTAGCAACGCTTGGCTATTCTATGGGTAATCAGCTGCACCTTTCGCTATCCGGTCTGAGTTGCGGCAAGTGTGTGAGCAAACTGACTAAAGCGCTTGAACAAACTGAGCAAGCCTTAAACCTAGAAGTCAGCAAACAGGAATTATCACTGGTTACTCTGCTTTCTGAGTCTGAGGTGATTAAGCTGGTCGAAAGCCTGGGTTACCACGCAGCTCCCTACTCAGAAACGAATGACCTTTCATCGAGTTCAGATTTAGAAGACGAACAAGCAGATAAAAAGAGTGAAGATAAAACCGCAGCTAGCCAATATACCTATCACCTTGTTCTTGAGGGGATGACTTGTGCGAGTTGTGTCTCTTCGGTAGAGAAAGCACTGAAAAAGAATGAGTTTGTCGACCAAGCTCAGATCAACCTTGCCGAACAAACTGCCTTGGTTTTCACCTCCAAAACACGTGATCTCATTGAAAACAAGCTCATCGAATCAGTCAAAGCTGCGGGGTATGGCGCCGAGTTTGTTGATGATGCGGCAACACAACAACAAAAACAGCAAGAGCAACAACTTCGCACTCAACAGGCCTTCCTAAAAAATTCAGTGAGTGCGCTACTGCTTGGGGCACCGCTAATGGCATGGGGCGTGTTCGGCGGCAG
Organism: Vibrio sp. 10N.247.311.12; assembly: GCF_041467515.1. Classification (NCBI taxonomy): domain Bacteria; kingdom Pseudomonadati; phylum Pseudomonadota; class Gammaproteobacteria; order Vibrionales; family Vibrionaceae; genus Vibrio; species Vibrio sp. 10N.247.311.12. Next base: position 29,076 of record NZ_JBFSUV010000002.1, on the reverse strand, counting down.
CATGACCATTACTACATTTAACGACCAACTGGCTTGGGGATTCATTGGTGTGGTTTGTTTAGTGTTGTTAGCCACTTCTGGACGCAGCTTCTTCACCAATGCTTGGCAATCCTTGATGCATAAACGCGCGACCATGGACACGCTAGTAGCTTTGGGTACAGGCGCAGCATGGTTCTACTCAATGTTGGTTGTGCTCATTCCATCATGGTTCCCTGAAGCTTCTCGCCACGTCTACTTTGAGGCGAGCGCGATGATCATTGGCCTTATTTCTTTGGGTCACTACATCGAGGCCAAAGCCAAAGCTCGCACTACAAAATCGCTACAGGCACTGATTAATTTACAGCCTCAAAAAGCGATGGTTATCGTCGATGGCAAAGAGCAAATCATTGCTGTAGAAGCTATCCAAGTGGGTATGCAGATACGTGTCAAACCGGGTGAGAAAGTACCGGTTGATGGAGTTGTGGTATCAGGTGAGTCTTACATCGATGAATCCATGCTAACTGGTGAGCCGCTTCCCAACGTAAAATCAGTTAATGATGGCGTTTCAGCGGGCACTATTAATGGTGATGGCAGCTTAGTTATTGAAGCGACAGGAATTGGCTCAAGCACTATGTTGGCACGCATCATTCAAATGGTTCGCCAAGCGCAAAGCAGTAAACCAGCAATCGCCAAGCTTGCCGATTCTATCTCAGCCGTTTTTGTTCCGGTTGTGGTCGCAATCGCAGTTGCTGCCGCCTTAGTTTGGTTTTTTGTTGGCCCACAACCAAGCGCCAGTTACATGTTAGTGGTATCAACCACAGTGCTGATCATCGCTTGTCCATGTGCCTTAGGCCTTGCGACACCACTTTCAATTACTGTCGGCGTTGGCAAAGCCGCTGAGTTTGGCGTTCTGATCAAAGATGCCGATGTGTTGCAATCTGCAAGCAAAATTGATGCTGTCGTGTTTGATAAAACAGGCACATTAACCCAAGGTAAGCCAACCGTTCAGCAAGCCTTTTATGGCGATTTATCAGAACAAGAATTACTGGCTTGTGCTTATTCAGTAGAAGTAGGATCTGAGCACCCACTTGCCAAAGCCGTTTGCCAATATGCAGAGAGCTTGGAAGTTTCAGTACTCCCACACAGCGAATTTGAAAACCAACGAGGGCTTGGGGTTCAAGCAACAATTAACGGCAAGAAAGTGCAAGTTGGCTCGCTTAAGTACCTCACCCAATTAGGTATCAATACAGAGGTTGGCGCGGATTTCATCGAGCTTTGCCGCTCGCAAGCGTGGACGCCTATTTTCATTGCGATTGACCAAAAACTGGAAGGCATATTGGGCATTTCAGACGCGTTAAAAATAGATAGCAAACAGGCGATAGCTCAACTAAAATCCGCCGGAATTCACACTGTGCTATTAACGGGCGACAACGACTCTGTAGCTCAAGCGATAGGTAAAAACGTCGGTATCGACGAAGTGATTTCAGAAGTGCTTCCAGAGCAGAAAGCTCAACACATTGTTCAGCTGCAACAGCAATATAAGAGTGTTGCCATGGTCGGAGACGGTATTAACGACGCGCCTGCACTTGCTCAAGCAGATATAGGCATAGCAATGGGTAGCGGCAGCGATGTGGCGATTGAAAGTGCGCAAATGACGCTACTCAACTCATCGCCATTATCTGTCAGTAACGCGATTGAGCTTTCCCAAGCGACCGTGAGAAACATGGAGCAAAACCTGTTTGGTGCCTTTATCTATAATTCACTTGGTATTCCAATTGCGGCTGGTGTGCTCTACCCATTCTTTGGATTTTTACTTAGCCCTGTCGTTGCAGGCGCTGCGATGGCGATGTCATCAATCACCGTAGTCAGCAATGCCAACAGATTAAGACTGTTCAAACCCACTCATTCTAATATCAACAAAAACCATATTCATGAGGTTAACCATGATTCGTAAAATTATGACTCTTACTGCACTCGCTGCAATCTCAGGACAAGCTTTAGCTACTGATGTTCTAAACCACAAATCTCCATACTGCGGCTGCTGCACAGAATGGACTGAACATATGCGAGATGCTGGGTTCGATGTTACTGAGAAGCTCCACGATGATATGAACCCAATCAAGCAGAAACTAGGGATAACACAAGAGCTAGCCTCTTGCCACACTGCAGAGATCGACGGATACGTATTTGAAGGACACATTCCAGCAGATGACATTAAAGCCTTTCTAGAAAACCCACCACGTAATGCGATTGGTTTAGCGGTTCCGGGTATGCCAATGGGTTCGCCAGGCATGGAATATGGCGATAAGAAAGACGAGTATTCTGTGTATGCGTTTAATGAAAAAGGTCAGGTGTTTGAATACCGTCACTACAACGGGAAATAGAACCTAAACAGACCAACACACAGCAATAAAAAGAAGTCATAAAAATAGAGCCTAGCATTCAGTAATCCCAAGACTGTGGTTTACTTGCTAGGCTCTTTGCTTTTGGACAGTAAAGCAAATCTTGTCGCGGCACCAACCGGGCTGTTAGTACCGCTATGTTCCCCTCGCTAATTAGCTAAGAAGTTATTCAACAACAAAGCTATTTAACAAAGAAGTTCACTCGGCTAATAATCTAAGCAACCAAGCGAATCAGCTTAGAAGCCGTAAGAAGCACCGAATACGAATGCGTTGTTCTGCTTAGAATCGCCGTTTGCGAAATCTACACCGTTAGCTTGGCTACGGAACTCAAAGTAAGGTTGAACGCCTTGACGAGTCCATGTTGCACGTAACTCGTGGTCCATCGCTTCAGCGTCAATCATGTAAACGTTGTTGTAGCTAAGCGCTAAATCAGCATTCACTGTGTAAGCAATGCGGTTATCCATACGGTAATCTGTGTCAGCATTAGCTGAAGTATCATCGATGTGTGCACGAGTACGGTTACTAATAGAGATGCCGTTGTCGAAGTTGTAACCGATCTTAACTAGTGGACGGAACTGAATGCTTTCGCCTGCAGAGAATAGGTGTTGGTAACCCGCAGCAACCCATAGGTTGTCAGTGATGTTGAAAGATTGCTCACCACCTACAGTGATGCCTGGAGTAGTATTACCTGCACCGCCATTTTCAGATTCAAGTTTGCCCAGTTGGATACCATCAAACTCAGAATAAACCGTGAAGCCGCCTAGAGAGTTGTCAAACGTGTGACCAGCTTCTAGCGTAGAAGTCATGTCAGAACCGTGGATACGGCCATCGTCATGAATTTGGATGTTACCCGTTACGTAAGAAGAACCAGCAAAAGCACTAGAAGCGAAAGCAAGAGAAAGAGCACTTAGAGCGATAATTTTTTTCATAGTAAACTGCCTTAGTTTAATTTTTTCAGCGGCACATCTTCGGTACATCATTCACCTTCACCGCTTGAGTAGTTGGTAGCCTCCCTGGCATGAAATCTATGTTGCTCGAATTAATTCGCGTTTAAAAATAAAAGGGACAGCAGAGTGATCCCTCTCACTATCAAAAAAAGACAAGTTATTTAAAACTTTAAAATCAACAACTTAAAAACATAAAAATTGATAAAAAACTTAAGATGGAAAAATATACAGATCGGGATCACGTTATTTCACGAAGAAAAATTAAATCTAGATAGTTGAATCACATCTGATTTAGAGTTTTTTACAGGGGGCTTATTTTTTGAAGAGAATAATGAGAAGCGCGTCACTTTTGGGATTAAAGTCACCTTATGTGCATTGTTGATGATATGACCAAAGGCGATTTCTATATGTTTCAGTTTTGGATATGCACCTAATTCGCAGTAAACAAAAAGAGCTCCCGTTTTATCTTGAATAAGATAAAGGTCAGGAGCTCTTCTACTAATAGTGCTTATCGATTATTTAACTGAGGTCACTCGACTTACTTTCTCACCACTTTCTGAAATAGAGCGGATGTAAGTCTCACCAGAAACTGATGGACGTTGTTGCTCATCGTATGTTAGCCAGTTTTCGCCATCAGCAGAGTATTGCAGCTCTACACCTGGGAATTGAACGTTCATCGCTAGCTTACCGTCAACAACCTTCGCACCTGGAACTGGTAGTCGGTAATCAATACCCGCTTTTTCTAGCTTAGCTAGCTCACGTTGACCAAGAATATTCGCGAAGCGATTAAAGTCGCTGTTAAACGCTTGCTTATTCACTAAGTTAGTTTCTTGAGAGTATTCAACACCAACCTTGTAGTCGTTTTCCCAATCTGCTCGGTGCCATGCGCGCTCTGCTGCTGCCAATACGCGAGGGAACACCATGTATTCATATTGCTCGTCAGTACGTACTGTTTCTGACCAAAGTTGAGCTGACAGACCGTAGAAAGGTTTCGCTTCAACCTCACCTTTACCAGTAAAACCATTGCCATCACGGTCTAATGATGTTTCTGCGTTTTGTGGCATGTTTTCTGGTGCGAAGCCAAACATCTTACGAGTATCGGTTGCACGTGTTGCCCAGTAGTAACCACGCTCAGCTGCATCAACTTCGTATGGCATATCCATGTATACGTAGTCTGGGTTAGAGACAATCACGTCATACCCTTTTGCTGACCAATCGTATACTGATGAAGTTCCGCCCCAGTAAAGAACGTCCCAGAAGTTCACGCGTGTACTTTCGGTCGCAAATGCTTCCTCGCCTTCGCTGTATTTCAGACCATCTTGCCATGCTTGGAAGTGGGGAATACCCTTCTCAGCAACAATCTTAGAAACCTGTTCTGCGAAGTGGCTTGGTAGATGACCGAAATCGCTTACAGTACCATCAGCGATCAATGACTGACATTGTGGTGATTGTTGGAACGGCTTATCTTGCTTAGACAAATCGATGTTGCCTTTCCAAGCCACTTTATCTTCTGCATTAATATCTTGTAAGCCTGCGCCTAACTTGATGTTTTTCGCTTCATCGCCGCCGAAGTGCCAAGTCGTTAGCGGTACGCCCGCTTCTTGGTGCATTGCCGCCACTTCAGAGATTACTTTATCGACGAAGTGAGTTGATGACTCCATACATGGGTTAATGAAGCTTTGCTTATCGTAGAACTGAACCGTGGTTACATTCGATGTATCTTGCGGATCCATCAAGCGGTATTCGTTCGCTTCTGCTTCTTTGCCTTCCGCCATGAGACGAGTGTAACGCGCTTCCATTGATACCACAGCTGAACGAGCGTGTGCTGGCATATCAATTTCAGGGATAACTTCGATGCTGCGCGCTTTAGCGTAGCTTAGGATCTCGACGTAATCCGCTTTACTAAAGAAACCAGAGCCAAAGTTGTCTGTTGTTGGACCAGAACCTAGCTGAGGCAGTAAGCAGCTTTGTTCATCCAAATCAAAACAACGATTAGACCCTACATCCGTTAGCTCTGGTAAACCTGGAATTTCTAAACGCCAACCTTCATCATCCGTTAGGTGAAGGTGCAGTTTATTCATCTTGTATGCCGCCATTTGATCTAGCGTTGCTAGGATGGCACCTTTTGAGTGGAAGTTTCGAGCAACGTCCACCATCACACCACGATAATCAAAGCGCGGCGCATCTTTAATTGACAGTTGTGGTAATGATTCAGCGTTCTGACTATCTATTAGGCCAAAAATAGACTGAACTGCGTAGAAAGCACCCGTTTTATCAAACGCTTTAATTGCAATCCCCTCTTCCGAGATGCTTAGTTCATAAGCGCCAGATTTCGCTAAATCACCCGTAAACTGAGTAGGAACAACAGCGACACTCACAGGTAGGTCGCCACTCACATCTACGTTTACCACATCTGCACGTTCTTCAATTGCTGCGAATTGCTCAGCGTCGAATGCGTCTTTAGGTAGGGCAATACCACCAGCAATGCTAACTGAACCTTCACCGGCTTCTACCGACATTGGCGTTGGTAGTAAAGTAGTTGATACGTCTTGCGTTGCTAGATCAGCATTCTTTTCAAAACGCGTCACCGCTGTCGCCATTACGTTATTATCATCAGGCGTACGCTTAAGGTTATTACCCTCTAGACCAGTTACGAACGATGCAACATCTTCTGTATTCAATGATGCAATCATCTTAGGTTCTGCGTTTGGCGCCGTCACGAATGCACCTGGCATAAAGTCAGTTTCAAACAGTTGCCAGTATTCACTCGTTAACGGAAGAACCACTTCTTCACCAGCCGCAAAGCCGTCAAATTTTTCAGTAGGTTCTAGCTTGTGAAGGTCACCAGTAACGCGAGTGATTTTAAACTGCTCATTATCAACATCTAAAATAAGGCGAATACTGTGGAAGTAAATGGTCCAATCTTTTGACTCAATCGCTTCACCATCGTTAGTTAACGTCATGTTCACTTTATTACATGATGCCCATTCAGCACCTAGGTCCTGACAAGCCAAGCCTTCATTCGCACCATGATTAGTTAGAATTTCGTACTGAACATCAAGATTATCAGCCAGTGCATTCACTACTTTTTGTTCTGGTGCTTGCGTTACTGCACAACCTGTTAGGCCAGCCAATACCGCTACAGATAGTAAGTTTCTCTTCAACATCGTATTCACCCATAAATTAAAAATTGAGTAAGAAGCAAAATGGAGCGCTTCGAAAGTTAGATAAACTATATGGGCTTATTTTTTACCGTGAATTAAATCGAGCTAATAAAGTGATCGGCTTCAAATCTCAAAAATATTGATAAATTTAATTTAAATAAAATCATCAAGTTACAAGCAACGGCACTTCCGTCATTTTAATTTTGACGTAAAATTTGAGAAATGAATCACAATCTTTTTTACCGATTTCATAAAATCGTGTCATTGGTAGTCAGAAAGGATTTAGAGTTTCAGCGTATTGTTATACTTTTCGTACAAACAACGTGACATTGTTCTCAAAAAAAACCGTTAAAAAACACCGTCAAAATCGATTTTAACGAGTTTAATACTTCCTTAAGGAGCTCCCTTTGCGTCCACTCTGGTACATGGTTTTATTCGTTCTCGCTTTTTCAGCTAGGCAAGCGGTCGCCGAGCCCCTTTATTGGCAAGCACAAAAGGATGATCTGACACTCACTATCTTAGGTTCAGTGCACGTTGGAGACGAGAGTATGTACCCCCTTCCTTCGGCGATCACCGACGCGCTAAAAAACAGTGATGGCTTAATTATCGAAACGGATATCAGGAAATCCGAAGGTGTCGTATACCCGGCTACAACCGTCACCACTGCCGATGTGCTCAGCACAGAACAAAAGCAGTTACTAACAAGCATTTCAAAATCTTTGGGTATGCCGACTCAGCAACTATTGAGCTCTCCACCTTGGGCGACATCTCTATCGATACAAATGCAGCAATTAAAGAATCTTGGCTATGGCTCGGCGGGCGGTGTAGACGCAACATTAGCCTATAAGGCAACCATCCAAGACGTTCCGGTGATCAGCTTAGAGCCACTGCAATTTCAAATAGACCTGATGACAAAACAAAAGGACGACGGTAAGGAATGGTTAGTCAGTAGCCTAGAGGAATTTGACCAAACTGATCGCGTGGTTCATTGCCTGATTGAAAGCTGGAAAGCGGGTGATTTAGCGAAGCTGGAAGCCTTCTCAGAACTGTCAGAGATGTCGCCTGAACTTGAGAAAGCATTCTTAACCGATCGCAACATAGACTGGGCAAACAAACTATCCTCCAATGATTGGAAGCTTAAGACTAAAGGGAACTACATGATAGTAGTTGGTACCTTGCACCTAATTGGAGAAGGTAACCTTATACAGTTATTAGAAAAGAAAGGCTTCAGTGTCATTCAGCAATCACAAAGCCAATCAGCCCAATGTCAATTTGAGACTAGCTAAAAAAGCTAACGATGCTCAACCTCATTTTGTTTTCGTTATAAAAGCATTTCCTTAATAACAGAATCTTTACATTTAATAGCACCATTGCAGTGCTATTATCTTTCGCTCTTTTTACCTATGGCGTTGTTCTAATGAAACCAGTACTTTTTGCTTTCCCTTTAGCCCTCACGATGCTGATGCCCTCAATAGCCTCAGCCAAAGAAACATGCACCATCGAACAGTTTCAGGCGATAGACATACAACCGGATACCAAAGGCGGTGTATTAGATAAAGAAAGCGGACAGTTTTTGATTACAGAGAAACCACCGATGCGCTGCGCCAATATTACGTTCACAACATCTACAACACGAAACCGTATCGCAAGCCAAATGAACAACAATTTTGAAGCAAACTTTTACGACAACCAAACGGGAAGCTCTCACTCGGTGACGTTTGATGAAGATGAAATAAAGGCAGGTTACATTCGAATAGGCCCGAATAAGCCAGCGGAAGCGTATGTTTGTTTTGTTACCTCGGAAACACCGATAAAAGATATTACGTGCGATGTGAATTGATCATTGAGTTGCTTGAAGAAAAAAACAGGGCTAAGGGAAAGGTCCGTTTTCCGCATAGCCCTATTTTGCTGCTTACTCGGTTGCTTACAATATGTCGGCGCTCTCTTCGGAATAACGAGCAATAATTGGATTTTGTAGTGCATTAGGATCGCCCGGCGACCACATTCCACGCTTCATGCCTTTTACAATAAGATGTATTACCGCAGCATCAATCGCTGACATCACAGCGATATTAACGGGTTCATTTTGGCTGTAGCCCATTTCAACTTCTAATAGTTCTTTGTAGTCAACAAATCGAAATGCGCCGAACCCAATCTCGTGTGAAGAGATAGTTTTAGTGGTGGTGACACTCAATAGAACTTGCCCGGTTCTAACGTCAACCGCTCTTAAATTCACAGTGACTTGATCCGTTCTATATTGTCCAGAACCACCGATCCCAAGATACTTAGCACCCGCACCGCCTGTCACGATATTCGAGTCATAAGCCACAATCCCGCCTTCGATGACGATGTTAGCGGAACTCAAAGACGACAAGTCTGCCCCATGATTATTTACGACCTTATCTTTTTTCTGAGCCGCTCGAATGATCTTACGTTCAGTCAATAAGTTTTGGAGCCCTTCACGCTCCAGAGGTACAAACCACTGAGAGTCGATAAGTGCTGTCGTCAATAAAGACGTCCCACCCTGTGGCACTGCTGTGGAAAAGTTACTGTTTGGCTGAGGCTTGTATTGGCCTGTTTGATCTCTAAAGTCATAAACTGAGACCAATATTTTGCCGCGAGGCTGAGGTAATGAGATGAGATCGGTATAAGTCGATCCTCTCGGCATCAGTTTTGGCGTTTCAGAAGTCTCTGGAATTTGCATAGAGTAAGTGCACCCTCCCAACACAAAGGTCAAGAAGACGATAATGATCGATTTCATAACACAATCCTTGTGATTAGAGGTCTGGGTTTAGTCCCGAAACACTGATTTCTGTTGATTCCCCTGTCGCTTTATCGACGATTTGAACGAGTAAGGTCCCGGAGTCGTCAACAATATTGAGGAAAAAGTCATCTGTTTCTAACTGCCCTGTATTACCATTACCCACGTCAGCAAGCAATTGGCTAATTAAACGGGACTCTAAACTCGAAGCTAGGCGATCTAACGCAGACTCTTGTTCATCAAAAATATCCCTAGCATTAGGGTCTTCAAAATCATTGATGGCATTAGCGTGATTAAAAAGGTGAGAACTGTTTAAAGCGTTTCCGCCAAAACTTGGATTTACGGGCGTATAAACTAATTCGCTTGAGTAAACCGAAGGCGAAACTATCAGCGCAATGAGCGCGGCCTTTCTGAAAAATATCGACATCCTTGGCTCCTTAAAATTCATCATGGTCTAGATCGTAAGTGTCCTGAAAGATCCGTTCCGCTTGCCATCGGATGATGTAATTCCCAACCACTCGTGTTGCATCGGCAGCGCGTTCTTTCGCTTGTCTACGACCAGGGGACAACGCCGTACGGAAGATCGGTTTTCTAGAGTGTTGAACCTCTATGATGCTTCCTGATAACGCCGTTGGCCTTTCTTTTACCGTCAAATTTTCCTTAAGGTCGGGATAACTATCATTGAGCGATTGCGAGAAGAAAAAATAGAAATCCTCTCCCAACCGCGTAATGGTTCTGTCCACAATGATTCCATCGACTTCACTGAAGTCATTGAATTTTTCCTTAAGATTATTTGTCGAGTCCTCAAGTTTTTGTCCATTTTCTAAAGGAGCAGCATTTTCAAGACCATGACTCTTTTCTTCTGCATGAAGAGCAAAGGAAAGCAGAGTTATTGTAAGCAGCTTGATTTTCATATGTGCTCCCATTCAAAGTCTATTTACAAAATGAGAATGTGATTCGTTGAAACTGAATAAAGCGTAATTCATGCTTACAGTGGCATATATAAACTTTCGAATTAATTACTGAAGGGAATTGATTAACTAAGGTTGGTAGGATTCGGTCAAATACTAATTAAATTTCATATGAACAACTAAATATTTTCAACTTTAAGTTTATAGCTGTTCGTAAATTCAAGGCCTAGGATTTCGATAAGACAAAGGTTCACTCATTCCCTACGCAGTTTATTTTCGTAGGGATCATAATCACGAACACTTTAAGGTAAAGATGATGGTAATTGGGAAAGCATCACTTATCAGCTTAACTTGTTTATATTTTTTATCAGGAGGTTTTAATAATGCTATCGCGTCAGATATAGAAGGGGATTTTTTACATAATGTTAATCAAGATATAGTCAATGATTATAATTATTTAGAAAGCTTCTCTTCTGGAGATTTAGATAATTATTCAGAATTAAATATATCTAATGCTACTAATTCAATAGCAATAATAAAGCAACGCAGTCCTGGTATTACCGCGAACAACAGAGCGAAGATAACGCAAAGCGGAAGTTCTAACTCCGCATACATTGGTCAAACAGGGCGCAATAATACCGCCTTAATAGACCAGAATGGTTCAAATAACGATGCCGCAATTGGGCAACTCGGAGTAAATTCTGAAGCGCTTATTTCCCAAGACGGGAATAACAATTTAGCAGTTATCGGACAAGCTAACTTCTCAAGACAGAGTAGTCAGCTGAGCATTGACCAAAAAGGCAATGGCAATACTGCTTATTTGGTTGGTTCTGGAAGAAGTAATTTAGGAATTTCTCAAGACGGCAACGACTTTGCTTTAGTGAAAGCGTCTAGCTCAATGAGAATTCACATCAATCAAGCCAATTAGCGCGCAGTATGGAAAGCTTGATTCACCGTTGCTTCTCGATGAAGTAACAACATAGTCGACATGGAAATGTATAAGGATACAACTTATGAAAGTTACACAAATTGGAATTATAGTCGGTGCTATTCTGGGCTTTAATGCAGCATACGCAGATAATTTACCTGCTCCTTTTCCAGCCTCTGAGCCAGCGTTGGGGACAATAGAAGGAACAACCGATCTTGGCATATCATCGACAGTAGCCGGTATTCAACCTTTAGCGATGGATAATACTGCCGTTTGGCAAATGGGTAGTGGCAATAATGCCAATGTCACCATTAACCAGAACACGTCTGGTGTTACTTATGGGCATGTTGCACTAGTTGACACACATGCTAGCTATGACTCTGACGTAGTGGTTCAACAAGATGGCAATCTCAATGAAGCTCACGTTAAGTTACGCTATGTAAACAACAACGCCTGGGTTGATCAAGATGGTGTTAGTAACCAAGCCCAAATTACAGTTCAACCTTATGGTCGAAGCAATGATTTACGAGTTACACAAGTGGGTAACGAGAACATCTCTGTCGTCAATGCTCTAGGTGGTGCTGACTACAATGAAGCTGATGTGAATGTCTCTGGTAACTCCAATACAACCTATACCGAGTTTAGTAACGCGAGTGTTGATAATAATGATGTAGACATCGATATCAGCGGCGATAATAACTATGTTCAAACGATAGTCAACACCGATGTTGGTGGTGGCGACGATAACTATGTCTATATCGATCTCGTGAGCAGTAGCGATAACCGAGTATTCACGTTACAAACAGGATCTCATTCAGATGCCATTGTTAGCTTAACAAACAGCAGTTCAAACCAATTTATGATTGAACAAACCTCTTATGATACTGCTCTCGTTTCAGGTAATGGCGCAAGTGGTAATGTCGGTATAATTTATCAGAATTAATATGATAAAGAGTGCATATATTAAAACGGCGTTGATCGCCGTTTTATTTATTTCTTTCCATTTTAATGGATTTTCTTCTGATTTAAATTCAGTACAGTGCCTGATAAAAAATAAAAGTCTTATTCTGACCATAAATAACAGTGTGGCATCTTCATTAACGTTGAGTACGAACACCAACTCTAATTTCAACCAGAATACGAATAGTGGTATTACAACGTTGATTATTAATATAAATCAGTTTCCTGCCACTATAAAACTTCACCCAAACAAGGGGATCTGGAAAATTCATAAAGACTGTACAATCAATAAAATAAAACCATAAATCTCGGTAATTCCCTCTTTCTACTTAAGTATTATTTTACCTTCGACAATACTATTAAATTAATTTCATAAATTTGATGAATAATTAGCTTTAAAAATTAGCAAAATAACAATACGTGCTTTAAACTAAAACACCTAAAGTTCAAGTAATGAGTTAAGAAAAGGAGTTCCACATGGCTAAACTGGAGGCTCATAACACCATTTTACTTGCGGAGAACAATTTACAATCGATACTACTAAAAGAGTCTATAGAACAGAAAGTTAACCTGAACATAAAACTCATATCACCGGAAAGGCTCAGTGCTAAATCCCTAAAAAACGATGACTTAGTTCTGATTATTATTGATTTCCCGACAATGAGTAAGCAATACATTGAGAAATACCAGGAGCTCAGAGATGACGTAGCAAGTGATGTCCATGAAGTGCTACTCAATACACCAGGCGATTTCCCGCACTCTGAAATGCTTAAATGGCAGTATCTTGTCGGCATTTTTTATACGTCGGACACGCTTGAAAAGCTCGTGGCCGGCTTTAACTGCATTTTGCAAGGCGAGATGTGGATGAGTAGAAAGCTCATTTACCAGTACATTAGCTTCTACAGAGAGAGGCAGTGCGCGAAAACCAGTCCTTATTACCTCAAGCTGACCAAACGCGAGCAGCAGATCATTAAGTTACTCGGTGATGGAGCATCTAACACTCAGATAGCAGATACCCTCTATGTCAGTGAGAATACGGTCAAAGCACACCTTCACAACACGTTTAAAAAAATCAAGGTGAAGAATCGCTTACAAGCTTTGATCTGGGTTAAGAACAACGTTGCGACAAATGAGTTTGTCCAATAGACCTAACTCTCTGCCCTCAACCATAAACAGTCAATGCAGTTAGAATGTAGAAATCCCAAATACAAAAAAGCCGTAGCATCTCTGCTACGGCTTTCTTTAATGTGGTCGGTGAAGAGGGATTCGAACCCCCGACCCTCTGGTCCCAAACCAGATGCGCTACCAAGCTGCGCTATTCACCGAGATATCTAACTGGCTCATTGCCTGTCGATGGAGCGTATAATACGGGTTCTGAATTTATCCGCAAGGGCTTTTTCTCATATTTATTGCGATTTTGAATCGTTCGAACAAAAGACATACAACAACGAGCATGATGTGACGAAAAACACACAGTTACCAACAAGTATTTAACTTATGAAACAGGATTGATCCAGATCAGTGAATTGATAATGCTTGTTAATACACTAAGCCATGTCATATAACTTTGAGGTATACACATGGACTTTTGGCTAGATCTCCTATTTGGTAATGCGGTGGGACTATCTTCAATGATAGTAATCTTCGGGGCTCTGGGTCTCATGATGTTTTATGGAGGCTTCTTCATATACAAAGTTATGACTGAAAAATCTCCTCACTAGAATCGCTCTGCCTAAATCATTTACTTTTAAGTATTCTTTTACTTTATAAGTAAATGTCAAAACGCTTTGCACCGGAGCAGACTTATTGTCTTCTCCGGTTTTTTCATTTTTAAACCTAACCTCAACTTAGGTATACTTACCCTATCCTTCTCCAACTTGAGATACACACTATGTCTCATGATGATGACTTAGATCTATTCCAAGAAATGATGGGCGATGTTAAACGTATCGACCATGACACCGCTGAACACCAGAAAGTACACCGAGTCACCGAATCTCACCTTGCTAAGCGTGAAGCCGCTATGTGGCTGTCTGACGACGAGAAAGACTACTTATCATTAGACTATTCGCCAATGATCAAGCCAGACGATGTTGTTGCTTATAAAAAAGACGGTGTACAAGAAGGCGTATACAAAAAGCTGCGCCTAGGAAAATACCCTATTCAAGCCAAGCTCGACCTTCATAGGAAAACACTGAAAGACGCACGTAACGAAGTGCTTTCATTTTTGCGTCAGTGTTTAAGAATGGATGTTCGTACCGTCATCATTGTTCATGGTAAGGGTGAGCGTTCGAATCCACCTGCAATGATGAAAAGCTACGTGGCAAATTGGCTAACACAAATCAACGACGTTCAATGTGTTCATTCTGCTCAGCAATTTCATGGTGGTACGGGCGCAGTCTACGTAATGCTCAGAAAGAGTAATGAGAAAAAGCTAGAGAACAGAGAGCGCCATCAAAAACGCACCAGTTAATAGGTTGAGATAGATAAATGGACTAGTAACGATTTTGCATCAAGATCGATATTTCGTGCCTAGACTCACACCAAGTGCTAAAATTACCTCAGTTAACGAATTTCAACTCAAAGCAACTATCCAAAGGTTGCTTTTTGTTTATCTACATTTCCGTTGTGAAACGCTAAGAGAATATCATGTCACAAGAATCCCAAGCTAAACGCCTTAATAAATACATCAGTGAAACTGGTTTTTGCTCACGCCGCGAAGCCGATAAACTGATTGATGCAGGCCGAGTTACTATTAACGGTAAGATCCCTGAAATGGGTACTAAAGTCTTGCCAGGTGATGATGTTGAGATCGACAATAAGCCTGTTCGCTCAAAAGAGAAGCCGATTTACATTGCTCTCAATAAACCAACAGGTATCACCTGTACGACTGAGCGTGATATTCCTGGCAACATCGTCGACTTTATTGGCCACCACAAGCGCATTTTCCCGATTGGTCGTCTAGATAAGCCTTCTGATGGCCTTATCTTCTTAACTAACGATGGCGATATCGTAAACAAAATCCTACGTGCAGGTAACAACCACGAGAAAGAATACGTGGTCCGTGTAGACAAACCAATTACGACTGAGTTTTTGAAGCAAATGGGCGCTGGCGTTCATATTCTCGATACTGTTACCTTGCCATGTAAGGTAGAGAAAGAGACTAAGTTCTCGTTCCGAATCACACTAACGCAAGGCCTTAACCGCCAAATTCGCCGTATGTGTGAAGCTCTGGGTTATGAAGTATTTAAGCTGCGCCGTGTTCGTATTATGAACATCTCACTAGACGGTATTCCTAACGGAAAATGGCGCTACCTGAGCGACGAAGAGATCACTGAAATTTTAGCGATGTGTGAAGGCTCTGTAAGTACTGAAGACGCGTCAAAAATGAACGCTAAGGGCCAACGCATTCGTAAAGCGACAGACGCAAAACTTTTCGACAGCCGTGAAGAAAACCAAACTTCCACAGCGCGCCGCAATCAAAACGAAAATCGTACTCGCACCTATCGTGGTAACAATGCGGACGAATTCCGTCATGCACCTAACTCGAAACGAGGCCGTAATTCATCGAATAGTGAAAGCAGTGGCGGTGGCAATACCGAGAACTGGAAATCAAACTCTCGTTCAGAGCGTTCTAATTCAGATAAAAGCCGTTCGGATCGCAATCGCACAGATCGCGACAATAACGAACGTAGAAGCGGTAAGCCAACAAACCGCAGCCAAGATTCAAACAGACCGAACAAACCAGCGGCTAAACGTGTTGGTGGCACTTTAGGCCTGAAAAAGTAGTCACAACCCTTTCCGGTAAACGCCCGCTAGATTAGTCTAGCGGGCGTTTTTATTTGTGAGTATGTACGTTTATCGTTATGGAAAGTACAAGCTACAGGCATAGTTCCGCAAACTGGCCACGCGTAAGTAGTACTAAGTCTTTCGGATCTAACTCTATCTCTAATCCTCTCTTCCCTGCACTCACACATATCGTTTCAAAATCGGTAGCGCTGGAATGCACAAAGGTAGGCAATGCTTTTTTCTGACCAAGAGGACTGATTCCTCCCACCACATAACCTGTCGTTTTCTGAGCAATATCAGGATCAGCCATCTCTGCTTTTTTACCTTTCGCCACTTTTGCTGCCAACTTTAGATTTAGCTTCTGGTCGACGGGAATAACGGCAACCGCCAAATTTTTCGCCACGCCATTCAAACAGAACAAGAGCGTTTTGAATACACGTTTGGGATCTTGACCAAGCGCTTCAACGGCTTCTAATCCATAGTTCGTGTTATTCGCATCATGATGATACTGATGCACGGTATGAACAATTTTCTTTTTCTTGGCAAGGTTGATTGCAGGGGTCATAACAAAATCCAAACGATAGATAAACACAAAGCGACGCCGAGGCGTCGCTTTAGTTAAATTTATCATGGTGCTAGAGTCAATCTAATTTAGCACCTATTGACTCATCAACTGGGGTCAATTACTTATAAACCATTTGACCAGAAGGTGCGTACTTGTTCACGTCAACCGGGCTGTTCGCTTCTAGGTACTCTTTTAGTACTTCAGCATCAACAAAACCTGTGTTCACAAAGCCAGGGTGATCAGATAATTTAGGGTAACCATCACCGCCAGCAGCGTTAAAGCTTGGCACTGTGAAGCGGTAAGTTTCGTCTAGACGAAGCTGTTTGCCACCGATGAATACATTCGATACTTCACCGTTCGCTACTGTCATAGAGATACCAGCAAACTGAGCGTAAGCACCAGAATCGATTGGTTTAGTCGCTACTACATTTAGGTAATCCAGAACTTCTTTACCCGTCATGTCTGTGTAAGTCAGGATGTTTGCAAAAGGCTGTACCTTCAGTACATCTTTGTAAGTAACATTACCGGCTTCAATTGAGTCACGAACGCCACCAGAGTTCATCACAGCGAAGTCTGCTTTTGCACGCTCCATGTGAGAAGTCGCAATCAAACGACCTAGGTTGGTCTGTTGGAAACGAACGACGTTACGATCGCCTTCAAGCTTGCCATTTGTCTCAGCGATTTGAACTTCTAGCTGTGCCTGACCTTGCTCTTGGAAAGGACGTAGGAATTCAAGTAGCTCTGGGTCTTGTGCGATTTCATCTTGAATAAGAACACGTTGCTTCTTACCGTCGATCTTAACTTTCTTCTTAAGGTTAACTGGAATCAGGTCGTAGCTAACCATCTCTAGCTCGCCATTACGGAATTCGTAATCAGCACGACCTACGTACTTGCCCCACTCGTGAGCTTGAACGATGTAAGTACCGTTCTGTACGTCAGGCTTACACTCATCACCCGGCTTGAAGTTTTTCTTCGCAACGTTAGGGCCTTCCATACATACAGGCTCTTGAGAGTGACCACCAACGATCATGTCTAGATCGCCTTCGTTTAGGTAACGAGCAAGTGCGACATCACCCGGAGCATTAACACCACGTTGGCCATTTTCGTAGTGACCCATATGAGTCACAGCAAAGATTAGATCCGGTTTTTCTGTTTCTTTAAGTTCAGCGATTAGCTTCTTCGCTTCTTCTTTAGGATCACGGAAGTCGATGCCTGCGATAAATTCAGGGTTACCAATCTTTTGGGTATCTTCAGTTGTTAAACCAATAACCGCAATCTTGATGCCTTGCTTTTCGAACATCTCGTAAGCTTGGAACTTACGTTCACCTGTCGCTTTATCGTAGATGTTTGCAGATAGCATTGGGAAGTTAGCCCAGTCGATCTGCTTTTGTAATACGTCTAAAGAGTTATCAAACTCGTGGTTACCCAATGCCATGGCATCGTAACCAATTTTGTTCATACCTTTAAAATCAGGTTCTGCGTCCTGAAGGTCTGACTCTGGAACACCCGTGTTGATGTCACCGCCAGATAGAAGCAACACGCTACCGCCTTCTGCTTCAACTTCTGAACGAAGTTGGTCAACTAGCGTTTTACGTGCAGACATGCCGTATTCGCCATATTTATTCTGCCAGAAACGACCATGGTTATCGTTTGTGTGAAGAATCGTTAGCTTGTAAGTTTCGTCTTGGTTCCAATCATGAGCTGATTGAGACGCACACCCAGCTAGAGTAGCTAGAATTGCAGCACTTAGTGCTGTCTTTAGAATAAGGCGTTGCTTCATTGTCATACCTTTGAACTTTTTAGGGAATCCACTGCTTTTTATAATCTATTGCGACCCCTTTCCTGGAGTTCGAACAATAAGACTTCAACATGACTAATCTTAAATTAACATTCTAGATGTAACACGACGATTTCATATTTATGTCGAATTGGTCACGCATAGGTCAACAGTTAAGTGTAACAAAATTATGAGATTACACTCAAACTTCCCCTGCATCACAAGCAATCGTTTACTTACAAAGTGTGATGAATATCAGTAATTTACTGCAAACAGGACTGACCTCACACTCATATAAGAGTTTCTTAGGTAATAACCCGCCACGTTAACAACTCTTTAAATGAACGGTTTATGTTCGGCTGCTTTTACGAGATTAAAAAAAGCCCAATTCAGAGAACTGGGCTTTCTTAGATCAACTTTGTTAAATAACGTTTCCGTTACTTCACATCCATCTCAATTATTTAATATCAATATGCTCAAAGCCTTTGATAAGGTCATCAAGTGCTTTCATCTGCTTCAAGAACGGCTCTAGTTTGTCTAGAGGTAGCGCAGATGGGCCATCACAACGAGCTTGGTCTGGGTTTGGGTGAGCTTCAATGAACAGACCCGCAATACCTGTCGCCAGGCCAGCTTTAGCAAGTTCAACCGTTTGCTCACGGCGACCGCCAGATGCAGCACCTGATGGGTCACGCATTTGTAGAGAGTGCGTCACGTCAAAGATAATTGGGCTACCGTTTGAAGACTTCTTCATTACGCCAAAGCCAAGCATATCAACGACTAGGTTGTCGTAACCCATGCAAGCGCCACGCTCACAAAGGATGATGTTGTCGTTACCGCACTCAGAGAACTTATCAACGATGTTGCCAACTTGGTTCGGGCTCATGAACTGAGGCTTTTTCACGTTGATTACTGCGCCAGTCTTAGCCATTGCTTCAACAAGGTCAGTTTGACGAGCTAGGAATGCAGGTAGTTGGATTACATCAACCACATCCGCAACAGGCTGAGCTTGAGCTTCTGTGTGGATATCAGTAATGATCTTCACGCCGAAAGTATCTTTCAGCTCTTGGAAGATTTTAAGACCTTCTTCCATTCCTGGACCACGGTATGAATGAACTGAGCTGCGGTTCGCTTTATCAAAAGACGCCTTAAATACGTAAGGGATGCCTAGCTTTTCGGTTACTTTTACATAGTGCTCACAGATCTGCATAGCAAGATCGCGAGATTCAAGAACGTTCATGCCTGCAAATAGCGTAAATGGCTTGTCGTTTGCAATTGGCATATCGCCAATGTGAACTGTTTTTTGTTCCATCATATTCTCTCTAAGTAATTATTAATTAGTGAACTACCACTGTCTTTTCGTTCATGACGTTCACTTGAGATTTCAGTAACTCAGATGCAGGGTCATCTGGGCATTGGTCGATAAAATATTGATAATCGGTTGCGGCTACTTGGTGACAGTCTAGCTGCTGATAGATAAAACCGCGGTCACGGATTTCATATGGGTCATCAGGTACAAACGTCAAAGCAAGGTCAGTACACTTCAATGCAAGCGTATAACGCTCTTCTCGCAGCAGTGCACTCTTGAGCAGGGCTAACCACTTACCAATAATTGTTGGGTGGTCGGCGACTTCTAGGTGCTCAGGTTTCACCTTAGCTAATGGGCCATCATGGCCAATTAACCATGCTCGCAGCGTTTGTTCGCCAACATACTCACCGTTATAAGGGTTAATATAGGCTGCAGCTTGCCCGTACCAACTTACTTTAAGTAAGAATTGAGTCGGGAAAGAGACGCCCTCTACAGGAAAGCCTAGCTTGCGACCTAGAAAAAGAAAGATCGCCCCCAGACTCACTGGAATGCCTTTCTTTCTCTCAAGCACTTTATCGATGAACGCGTTTTCCGAAGAGAAATACGCATCTTTATCGCCAGCAAAACCCCATTCATAAAAGAATAGTCGAATAAAAGATTCAAACTTCTGCTGTTCATCGGTTTCATTAACCAAAGCAAACTCGGCGTCTTTTAACAATCTCGCCAGTTCTTGCTCAGCCCAGCTGTCTTGAGTTTCTGGGTTAATCGCTTTATTTAAGATCAATGCACCTTCAGCTAACTCTAGCTGGTCAAAGTCTTCATCAAAAAATTCGTACATACGTAACTAACCGAAATAAGGAGATAATTAACCGAAAAATGTTGGTGTCTTGGTCATTGCGATTTTGCCTGCCATCGCTAACCAGCCAAGCGCGCCAAAGAAAGAGAATACTCTCAGTAGCTTGTTTTTACCTAGCTTAAGCGCAAAGAAACCTAATGCGATGTAAGCCATAACACAAGTTAGTTTTTCGGTTAACCATGGTGCTGCTGGTGTAAATGGAATAAAGCCAGTGATGAAAATCAAACCAATACCCGATAGCAATAGCAACGAGTCATTGATATGAGGGAAACGCTGCAAGAAAGGATGCTTAAGCTTAGGTGAGTTAGCCATCATAAGAGCGAAACGAATCGAGAGAAGTAGCGCACTTATAGCAATCGTTAATAGGTGAAAATGTTTTAGACCTTCGTACATGGTATTCCTTTATATTTTTATATGTGCTTTCGTTAACACGAGCCTCACAATACCCGTTAATGCTCTGTAGTTCTGCATAAAATCTCTGTATTTCTGCGTTAAATGCATTATCAGGTTAAATGTATTGTCGAGTTAAAGGTATCAATTTAGCAAGTTCATCATCCATTGCTCACAAGACGATTAACAATCACTAACTATGAACAGTAACGACCCAATGTCACTCGGTCATTACCACCGTAATCTTTCTCTGTGACAACATCGAGATAACCGAGCGCCTGCATAATCTCACGAACTGCCAAACCTTGGTCATAGCCGTGCTCAAATGCTAACCAACCTTCATTTTCCAAAAAGCCACGTGCGTTTTCAGAAATGTATCGAATATCTGCAAGCCCTTTCTCTTCAGCAACCAGTGCTGTGATCGGCTCAAAACGCACATCGCCTTGAGACAAATGAGGATCATTCTTCTCAATGTATGGCGGGTTAGAAACAATCAGAGAGAATTTCACAACGCCTTCAGAGCTCAAAGGCTCAAACCAACTACCATGCAAAAAAGTCGCATTGGTGATGTTGAGACGCTGTGCATTCTCTGTCGCAAGCTGCTGCGCTTCAGGGCGAAGATCAATACCCGTCACCTGTCGATTCGGCATCTCAGACGCCAATGCTAACGCGATAGCACCTGTACCTGTCCCTAAATCGAGAATCGCGCCTTGCTTGCCAAAGGTTTTATCCAAAGCTACCTCAACCAAACGCTCGGTATCTGGGCGTGGGATTAATGTAGAAGGGGAAACTTTTAACGGCAGTGACCAAAACTCACGCTCACCAATTATGTAAGCCACAGGCTCACCGGTTAAGCGACGTTTTAGAAGGGCATTGAATTCAGACTCTTGCTCAGAGGTGAGATGCTTCTCAGGCCAAGTCAGTAGGTAAGATCTTGGTTTATCTAAGGCGTGACAAAGCAGTACCGCGGCATCAATAGAGGGTGATGTGTTATCACCCTCTTGAAGCTTTACGATTGCTGCTTTTAAAGCACTTTCAACCGTATATGCTGACTGCATACTGGTTAGTTGTTCTCTGCAAGTGCAGCAAGCTGATCGGCTTGGTGCTCTTGAAGTACAGGATCAAGCAAGCTTTGCATGTCACCTTCAAGTACTTCGTTAAGACGGTAAATTGTAAGGTTGATACGGTGATCCGAAACACGGCCTTGTGGGTAGTTGTACGTACGAATACGGTCACTACGGTCACCCGAACCTAGTAGGTTACGACGTGTATCAGAAACCGCTGCCGCGCGGCGCTCTTCTTCTGCTTGAACAATACGAGCAGCAAGAACAGCCATCGCTTTCGCTTTGTTTTTATGCTGAGAACGCTCGTCCTGACACTCTACTACTGTACCCGTTGGTAAGTGAGTAATACGGATTGCTGAATCCGTGGTGTTAACGTGCTGACCACCCGCGCCTGATGCACGGAAAGTATCAATTTTAAGGTCGCCCGCTTTGATTTCTGGAAGATCCGCTTCTGGGATCTCAGGCATAACCGCAACCGTACATGCTGACGTGTGAACACGGCCTTGAGATTCGGTTTCAGGTACACGTTGTACACGGTGACCGCCTGACTCAAACTTCATGGTGCCGTAAACAGCGTCGCCACTAACCTTAGCGATCATCTCTTTGTAGCCGCCTTGCTCAGAAGCATTGCTGCTCATGATTTCAACACGCCAACCTTTCTTCTCAGCAAACTTAGAGTACATACGGAACAGGTTGCCCGCGAAGATACCTGCTTCATCACCACCCGCACCTGCGCGGATTTCTAGGAAACAGTTACGCTCATCGTTTGGATCTTTTGGAATAAGAAGAATCTGTAGCTCATCAGTCAGACGCTCAATTGCTGCTTTCGCATCTTTGATTTCATCTTGAGCCATTTCACGCATTTCTGCGTCGTCTTCGTTTGCCATCTCTTCAGCAGCTTCTAGATCTTCTTTCGCTTGCTGGTATGACTGGAAGCAAGCTGTCACTTCTTCAAGTTGAGAGTATTCTTTCGAAAGTGCACGGAATTTGTCTTGATTCCCGATTACATCTGGATCACCAAGTAGATGTTGAACTTCTTCATAGCGTTCAACAAGTGTTTCAAGCTTTACTAGAATCGAGGCTTTCATAATGTCTTATCTTGTTGGAGGTCTAATATTATTGAGGGTTTTCTAAGCCCAAACTCTGTCTAATGACCATTAATTTTGCAGGTTCTCCTTGCTCAGCTGCACTTTGAAGTGCGCGCGTTGGAGCATGGATCAATTTGTTTGTGAGCTTATTGCTGAGCTCGAGTAAAACTTTTTCAGGGTCACCGCCAGCGGCAAGCGATTGTAAACTTTTACTTAATAATTCTTCGCGGATTTCGTTAGCCGATTTACGGTAATCTCGAATACTGTCTACCGCTTGTAAAGAGCGCATCCAACTCATGAACGCGGCACTTTCTTCACTGACGATCGCTTCAGCTTGAATCGCTTCAACTTTACGTTGTTCGATATTGCCATCAACAATCGACTGCAAATCATCAACCGAATAAAGGTAGGCATCATTTAGATCACCAACCTGCGATTCCACATCACGTGGAACGGCAATATCAACCAATAACATCGGCTGATGCTTTCTTGTTTTTAGAGCAGTCTCAACCATACCCTTACCGATAATAGGCAATGGACTTGCGGTTGAGCTAATTACGATGTCCGCTCGATGAAGATGATCAGGGATCTCATTCAAGCTGATCACTTCAGCACCAAATTCTTCTGCTAGCCCTAGAGCACGTTCTCGAGTTCGGTTCGCCACAATCATTTTTGTACAGCCATTCGCCGAAAGGTGCTTAGCCACCAGCTCAATGGTTTCACCCGCACCAACTAGTAACACGGTTGAATCTGCGATGGATTCAAAAATATGCTTGGCTAAGGTACAGGCTGCGTAAGCTACAGAAACCGCGCTTCCGCCGATTTCAGTTTCAGTTCGAACACGCTTCGCAACAGAAAATGATTTCTGGAATAGTTTTTCCATTGAAGCATCAACGGATTTGTTCTCTCGCGAGTCCGTATACGCTTGCTTCACCTGACCCAAGATCTGCGGTTCACCCAAGACTAAAGAGTCCAAACCACAAGCAACGCGCATTAAGTGTTTAATCGCCGCCTGCTCTTCATGGATATAAAGGCTTGGCTTTAGCTCTTCTGGGCTAACTTGATGGAAAACCGACAACCAATCGATGAGTTTGTTTTTAGCCACGCCTTTAACGTCGCAATACACTTCAGTTCGATTACAGGTAGAAAGTATGACACTTCCATTCACGTGTGCATTTGCGTTAAGTTGCTTGAGTGCCTCAGATAATTTATCTGGACCAAAAGCGACTTTTTCTCGCAATTCAACCGACGCTGTATTGTGATTGATACCTACGGCAAGCAAAGACATGTATCAGAAGTTCTCGATCAGGGAATGGAAACAAGGGGCGAATTTTACTTGATGCATGGCTCTATTTAAAGAGCAAGCGGGATTTGTTTTCCTGAGTTCGTGAATTCAATGCTATAGTTGAAGCGTTTTTTAGATAAATTTGAACAAGTTGTGAGCAAATATGAGCAAACTTCGTAGAATCACGTCTCTTATTTTTATGACCATAATTATGGTGGGTTGCTCGTCTATACCTGAACAACCGACCAGTGTTGAGTGGCAAAGTCACCAAGATCGGCTTTTACAGATAGAAAACTATCAAGCCTCAGGCAAGCTCGCTTACATTTCTCCAGAGCAACGCCAAAGCCTAAATTTCATTTGGAAACATTCCCCAAATCAGAGTCAATTGAGGCTCACTACTTTCCTTGGTCAAACCGCCTTGAACCTCACAATTGACAGTTCGGGTGCCAAGGTAGTCACTTATGATGATCAGGTGTTCACTCACGCAAGTGCATCCGTATTGGTAGAGCAACTTACTGGATTACAGATTCCCATTGACCATTTACCACAATGGTTCCTTGGCATTCCAGATCAAGCCGATAGCTACCAATTGAACACCACCAACACGCTTGAATCTCTCACCAAACAAGTCAGCAGCCAGCTATGGACACTGAACTTCGCTAATTATCGAAATACTGAGATGCAGAGTAAACACCTCTCAGATGAAGACAACACTAATGTAGAAAGCATCCCCCTCCCTACTCGATTGTCATTCAAGCAAGACGATAACAAAATCAACATTGTAGTTTCGAAGTGGACACTGAAAAAATGATAACAACGCCAACGCATTGGCCTTCTCCGGCTAAACTGAATCTATTTCTTTACATCACAGGTCGACGTGACAACGGCTATCACGAGCTTCAAACTTTGTTTCAGTTTGTTGATTTTGGCGATGAACTAACGGTTGCCGTTAATGAAGAAACGAACTCAATAACAATCACACCGGAAATACCAGGCGTTGCAACAGAAGACAACCTGATTTGGAAAGCCGCGACCGCTCTTCAACAATATACATCGACTTCTTTCGGTGCCGATATTGAGCTTAAGAAAGTACTTCCGATGGGAGGTGGCATTGGTGGAGGCTCTTCAAATGCCGCAACCGTGTTGGTCGCACTTAACTATCTATGGCAACTCAACCTGTCTGATGATCAGCTCGCAGAGATCGGATTGAAACTTGGCGCTGACGTTCCTGTGTTCGTTCGAGGCCATGCAGCCTTTGCGGAAGGGGTTGGAGAACAGCTTCAGCCCGCTAATCCGGATGAAAAATGGTATCTTGTTGTTAAGCCTCAAGTGAGCATAGCAACTGTAGACATATTCACACATTCAGAATTAACTCGAAATACGCCGAAGCGAGCGCTATCAACGCTTCTAGAGCAAGAATACGTAAACGATTGCGAAAAAATTGTGCGAATGCTGTACCCAGAGGTTGATAAGCAACTTTCATGGCTGCTACAATACGCGCCGTCGAGATTGACTGGCACTGGTTCGTGCGTTTTTGCTGAATTTAGCAGCAAAAAAGAAGCCGAATTGGTGTTGGAACAACTGCCTGACACAGTTTCCGCTTTTGTAGCGAAAGGACGAAACATTTCTCCTTTAAAAGAAACTTTAGCTGAATACCACTCAGCCCACCCACAATCTATTTAAAACTGGACGCAACCCGAGGTTTCCACCGTGCCTGATATGAAGCTATTTGCTGGTAACGCAACACCTGAACTAGCCCAACGTATTGCTGATCGTCTATACATCTCTCTTGGCGATGCTACTGTAGACCGTTTTTCTGATGGCGAAGTCGCTGTTCAAATCAATGAAAACGTTCGTGGTAGCGATGTATTCCTGATTCAATCAACTTGTGCACCAACCAATGACAACCTAATGGAATTGGTGGTAATGATTGACGCAATGCGCCGTGCTTCAGCTGGCCGTATTACTGCTGTAATCCCTTACTTCGGTTATGCCCGTCAAGATCGTCGTGTACGTTCTGCTCGTGTGCCAATTACTGCAAAAGTTGTTGCAGATTTCCTTTCTAACGTTGGCGTTGACCGCGTTCTTACTATCGACCTACACGCAGAGCAAATCCAAGGCTTCTTCGATGTACCTGTTGATAACATCTTCGGCACTCCAGTTCTTCTAGAAGACATGGCGAACCGTGGCTTAGAAAACCCAGTTGTGGTTTCTCCAGACCTTGGTGGTGTTGTACGTGCTCGTGCTACTGCTAAAGCGCTAGGTGATGTTGACATCGCTATCGTTGATAAGCGTCGTCCACGTGCTAACGTTTCTGAAGTAATGAACCTAATCGGTGATGTTGAAGGCCGTGACTGTGTGATCGTTGATGACATGATCGATACGGGTGGCACACTATGTAAAGCAGCTGAAGCGCTAAAAGAGCGCGGTGCTAAGCGTGTATTCGCTTACGCAACTCACGCTGTTTTCTCTGGTACTGCTGCGAACAACATCAAGAACTCTGTTCTAGACCAAGTTATCGTAACGGATTCTATCTCTCTATCTCCAGAGATGGCTGCGACGGGTAAAGTGACAACACTTAGCCTTTCTCGCATGCTTGCTGAAGCGATTCGTCGTATCAGCAACGAAGAATCAATCTCAGCGATGTTCAACTAATCAAAGCCCAATAGCTTTTTTTACAAAAGCTTGGTTTTAGAAACACGCGAGAGAAAGATATTAAGCACTTCAGTCAATGAAGTGCTTTTTTTATGTCTGAGTAATATTGCACTGCTAGTTATCACAAACAGGAATAATCGCGCAGCTATCAGCTAGCTCGCACCTTTTTCATAAACTGTGATATCATACGGCGCTTTTTGAAATCCCAAGAGAGATCCATACCTTGAGCCAACAAATAAAACTTCTCGTTGGACTGGCTAATCCAGGTCCAGAATACGCCAAAACTCGCCACAACGCGGGCGCTTGGGTAGTTGAAGAATTAGCGCGTGTACATAACGTGACACTAAAGAACGAACCAAAGTTCTTTGGCCTAACGGGTCGTATCATGGTTCACGGTGAAGATCTTCGTTTGCTGATCCCAACGACTTTTATGAACTTGTCAGGCAAAGCAGTTGCAGCCTTAGCAAAGTTCTACCAAATTAAACCAGAAGAGATCATGGTCGCTCACGATGAGTTAGATCTGCCTCCTGGTATTGGAAAGTTTAAAAAAGGTGGTGGTCATGGCGGACATAATGGTCTGAAAGACATCATCAGCAAGCAGGGTAACAATAAAGAATTCTATCGTCTTAGATTAGGCATCGGCCATCCAGGACACAAAGATAAAGTTGCAGGTTATGTATTAGGCAAAGCTCCTCAAAAAGAGCAAGAGTGTATCGAGGCCGTCGTTGACGAATCGGTTCGCAGCCTAGACATCTTATTAAAAGATGGCCTACCAAAAGCACAAAATCGCTTACATACGTTCAAAGCAGAATAAGGTTTATATCATGGGTTTTAAATGTGGCATCGTTGGTCTACCAAACGTTGGTAAGTCAACTCTGTTTAACGCACTGACTAAAGCAGGCATCGAAGCAGCAAACTTTCCATTTTGTACGATCGAACCAAACACAGGTATCGTTCCGGTTCCAGATCTACGCTTAGATGCATTAGCAAAAATTGTTAATCCACAGAAGATCCTTCCAACGACAATGGAATTCGTAGATATCGCGGGCCTAGTTGCTGGCGCATCTAAAGGTGAAGGTCTTGGTAACAAATTCCTAGCTAACATCCGTGAAACTGACGCTATCGGTCACGTTGTACGCTGCTTTGAAAATGAAAACATTGTTCACGTTGCTGGCAAAGTATCTCCAATTGAAGATATCGAAGTGATCAACCTAGAACTTGCGCTGGCTGACTTAGACAGCTGTGAGCGTGCAATTCAACGTAACGCGAAGAAAGCGAAAGGCGGCGACAAAGACGCTAAATTCGAAATCACTGTACTAGAAAAGCTACTTCCAGTTCTAACTGAAGGTGGTATGGCACGTACTGTTGAACTTGGCAAAGAAGAAGCGGCAGCAATCGGCTACCTAAACTTCCTAACGCTTAAGCCAACAATGTACATCGCAAACGTTGCAGAAGATGGTTTTGAAAATAACCCATACCTAGACGCTGTTCGTGAATACGCAGAAAACGAAAACAACGTTGTTGTTGCTGTTTGTGCAGCAATCGAATCAGAGCTTTCTGAGCTTGATGACGAAGATCGCGAAGAGTTCCTTGCGGATATGGGTATCGAAGAACCAGGTCTTAACCGAGTGATCCGCTCTGGTTACGAACTACTGACTCTTCAGACTTACTTCACAGCTGGTGTTAAAGAAGTTCGTGCTTGGACAATCCCTGTAGGTGCAACTGCGCCACAAGCAGCGGGTAAGATCCACACAGACTTCGAGAAAGGTTTCATCCGTGCTGAAGTTGTTGGATTCGATCACTTCATCGAATTTAACGGTGAGAGCGGTGCGAAAGACGCAGGTAAATGGCGCCTTGAAGGTAAAGAATACATCGTTAAAGATGGTGACGTTGTTCACTTCCGCTTCAATGTATAATTCTGATTAAACATCTAGAAAAAAGGCCAGTGAATTCACTGGCCTTTTTGTTTTTCCCCTTTCTAAATTGTCCCTCACCAGAAACTTAACTTCCTATATATATCGCCTTTTAGACCTGTTTTTTGTCGACAAATACGCCTCTTTGCCTAAAAAGAAACCGAACAGATGTTTATTCGCGATTTATTCAAAAAAAAAGTTGACGGGTTTCACTCAACTCCGCATAATGCGCCCCGTTCACAGCGAAGCGGCAACGTTTCGAAATGAGCAACAATATGGAAATGGCTACTTAGCTCAGTTGGTTAGAGCACATCACTCATAATGATGGGGTCGCAG